>VSJD01000081.1 GCA_008636095.1 Kiritimatiellota bacterium
ATGGCGCCACGCAAGGCTTCCACCAGCGGCACACTGTCCCGATCGACCTGAAGCGCATCCCGGGTTCGGGCCGCCATGCGATATTCCCGCGTGAAAGTCAACGCGCCCGCCGCGCAAGCCTGCGTGCACGCGCCGCAAAACAGGCAGCGCCCCAGGTCAAGTTGCCACCCGTCCCTACCCATCCGTCGAATGCAGTCGGTAGGACAAACCTCGGCGCAGGCATTGCACCCGGTTTTACATAGGCTCTCTTCACGGTGCGGACATCCACGGAACCGGGGCGGCAGGACCGGTTCGCTCCGGGGATACGTCACCGTACGATGACCTTGGCGAATACGCGCGAGCAGAATGTCCAGCATAGGCTCCTTACAAATCGTGGCCGCAATAAGACAGGTTGAAACTTTTGTTGCACAGCGGAAAATCCGAAATCGGCTGGCGGCGCATTGCCAAGGCCAGCCCCATCCAGTTATGGAACGACGGATCCACTACTTTATACCTCCGAAAGCGTCCCTGCGCATCCGTGACCGCCACATGGACAATTTCGCCGCGCCAGCCTTCGACCAGCGAGACGACCAAGGCCTCCGGCATGAGCGCGCCAACCGTTCCGGCAATGGGACCCTCCGGCAGGGCATCCAACTGGGCAATGATAAAATCCAATGACCGCTGGATTTCCAACCAGCGGACATACGCACGGGCAAACACATCCCCCGAAGTCCAGGTGGAAACCGGAATTTGTTCGAAACAATATATACCAAACGGAAACTCATAACGAACATCGCGTTCAAGTCCGCAGGCCCGGGCGACGGGTCCAACCAGCCCCAAGCCCCGGCAATCTTCCGGCGTAAGCGTCCCGGTTTGCTCAAACCGAGCCATTACCGATGGCGTGTGCCACAGCAAATTCACCGCACTGCGGATATCCCGCCCGGCTTGTTCCAACTGCCGGTGCATTTCGTCTGCCCGCGCCGCATCCAGATCGAAGGCCACGCCACCCGGCCGGATCAGCCCGCGTCCGAACCGGTTGCCGCACAGGAGGGCCGTCAGATTGAGACAATCGCCGCGAATACGACCGCCAAACGAAGCCGTGGGCAGGAAACCGATGTCACCCGCCAGCGCGCCCAAGTCGCCGACATGGTTAGCAAGCCGTTCCAGTTCCAGGGCGATGGCACGCAGGGCCTGGACGCGCGAAGGCACGGCACCCGCGCCCAATGCTTCCAGCACCTGGGCATAGGCCGTGGTATGGCCGATAGTGGTATCACCCACAAGCGTTTCCATGAAGTGAATAGTGCGTTTAGTGGGTCCGCCGATCAGTGCCCGCTCGATGCCACGGTGCTGGTACCCCAATGAGATTTCCAAATGAAACACCTGTTCGCCATGGCATTGAAACCGGAAATGCCCCGGCTCGATAATTCCGGCGTGAACCGGTCCTGCGGCCACTTCATGAATTTCCTCGCCGGTCATCTGAAAAAAATCGACAACCCCAGGCCGGGACGGTTCCGTCAACACCTGTGGCCACACCGCGGGCCGCTTACCAAACGGCGGATGGAATCTTAGCGGTTTAAGCCAGGGATGTCCCTGCGGCAAAACTCCCCACTGCTCCGCCACTTCACGCTCAAAACCCTGTGCCTGGGGACAATCGGGGGTCAGTGCCGGATAGGCGGCGCCCGGCAGTGTGGTCAGCGCCGCGAGCACTCCGCGCTCGGCATGCGCCAGAATGGCGACGAGTTCGATCTCGGCTGCTGGTGTCTCCAAGCCGAAAAGCGCCGTCAGCCGTGCGCCCTGGACAACGTCCCGAATCACTGTTTCCCGGAACTCGGCCACGGGAACGCGCGGCAAACGGTCAAACCGCACCGGCACACCGGGATGAAAGATCAAAGGCTGGACGGCGCCATTCATAGTTTGCCCTCCACGATATGTGCCGCGCGCAGGAGCAGGGAACGGTACCATTCCGGCATCCACAGGCCCACGGCCAGCAAAATGAAGAGCGAACCAGCAACCAAAATAATGTCCATAATACCGGCGTCGGGCGCCGGCGTGGGGTGTTCCGGCTCACCCCATGCCATGGCCATGGCATGTTTCAAAGCGCCCATAAAAATTGCGCCCGTACCTGCCAGGAAAAAGGCCAGCGCCACATAGGCGCGTCCATCCATAGCCGCAAAGACAATCTGTAATTCGCTCATGAACAGCGCAAATGGCGCAACACCGATCAGCGCCAGGAACGAGCCGAAGAGTCCGATCCCCCAGACCGGATGCGCTTTTAACGTACCCCGGATCTGGCCCATCGCATGCGTACCGTAGATCTGCCCAATGCGTCCGGCAGAAAAAAACGCCAGCGTCTTGCAGAGCGAATGGTTGAAGACATGGAAGAGTGCCGCGAAAACGCCGATCCCGCCCAAGCCCACACCCAGGCTGATTATTCCGAGATGCTCGACGCTGTGGTAGGCCAGCAGGCGTTTGACATCCTCCTGGAACAGAATAAAGGCAGTGGCCACAATAATGGAAATCAGGCCAAAAAACTGGAGCAGGTGCAAGCTCCATCCCGAGCCGCCGGTGGCGATCTCGATAATTGCCACATAGCGCAAGATGCAATAAAAGGCCGTATTCAACATGAATCCCGAAAAGAGCGCCGAAACCGGGGCCGGGGCCTGACTGTGTGCATCGGGCAACCAATTGTGCAATGGCGCCAGGCCCGCCTTGGTGCCGTAGCCCACAAGCAGGAACAGGAATGCCAACTTGAGCAGCGGCAGGTTCATCTGCGTGGCGGCGGCGCGCATCTGGGTCCATAACATCACGTCGGAACCAGAAAAAGGCAAACCGCGTGCCGCGGCCACAGCCAGAAGGGTGCCCATGAATGCGCAGGCCACTCCCACTGAGCACATGAGCAGGTATTTCCACATGGCCTCCAGCGAAGCCGCCGTTCGATGCACGCAAATCAGGAATGCCGTCATCAGCGTGGTGGCTTCCATGCCGATCCACATGGCGCCGAGGTTGTTGGAGATAATGACCAGCGCCATGGCGGAGAGTGCGCCGCACCACAGGATGCCAAATCGCCGGATCTGACCCGGGCGGAGGAGGCCCGCTTCGAGTTCGTGCCGGAAATAGCCGGCGGCGTAAACCGTGCTAAGCAAGTAAATGAGCAGAAGGATTGCCAGATGATAACCCGAGAGTGCGTCCAAATAAAACCAACCCCACGCCACCGATTCCTGTGCGCCCCAAAAAACGCCTTGCACCAGGAACACGCCTATGGCTGTCTCCAAGACGGCCATTCCGATCAACGTCATGAACATGGCCCGTGGCGCGCTCAGGAGCGCACACACGAGCGCGCCAACCAGCGGCAAGCCCAACAATATCCAAAAATAATGCGCGACCGACATTCCGAGACTATCCTTTCCGATAACTACTCACAAGGATCTAGAATTCAGGAGTCAGAATTCAAAATGAGGAAAGCTAGCATGGGCATTTCGTTCTGACTACTGACTTCTAACTACTGGCTTCTTCCGAATTATCCTTTCAGTTGATCCAACTGGTCCACGTTAATATGATCGAATTCACGACTGATGTGATCAATGGCGATCCCCATGATGAATACGGCCACGAACACATCCAGCAAAACCCCCAGTTCTACCAGCCAGTGAATATGGCCAACGACGGTCAGACCGAACGCATACATCCCGTTTTCGAGCACCAAAAAGCCCAGTACCTGGGTCAGGGCCTTGCGCCGGGCAATGATAAGAAATAACCCTATGAACATCATGAAAAACGCCGAGGCCAGGCTGAGCGTCGAAATTCCCACCCCAATCCCATGCAGGCGACCTGCCAGCCAGAAGGCCAGGATCAGCAATGCAATTCCCAATGCCAAGGACAGCGAATATCCCACCAGCGGTTCCATTTCGCGGCGCACATTGGCTTCACGTACGGAACGATTCAACAGTATGGGAAACACGATCCCTTTTAGCCCCATGGTCAATGCCGCTAGGAACACCGCGCGACCTGCCCAGGACGATTCCATGACCAAAAAAGGCAGAACGCTCAAGGCAGCACCCTGCAACGCGACCACCCGGATACTGGAGTTCAGCAAACTCGATCCCAGCAGGACCAGGCTCGTCAGCACCAGAAAAACAAACAGCGTATCAAGGCCCATTGCCCCATCTCCTATTTAATTATCAGGATCAGTGCCAGCGCGGCCAGCGCCGATGCGCCCATCAGCAGTTGCGGTACGCGTGTCAGGCGCAGGCGCGCCATGGCGCCCTCGATCAGGCCAATAGCTACAGCCAAAATCAGCATGCCGCCAAGGAACACCAGCGTATCCTGCCACGCCACTCCATGCCGTACGGGTGTCAGCAGGCTCACCAACAACGCACCCATGACCCAGAGCTTCAGCGCCGCGCCATATAGAATCAGGCCCAAGTCCGGACCGCCGTGGTCAAGCACCATGACTTCATGGATCATGGTAAGTTCCAGGTGAGTATTGGGATCGTCCACGGGAATGCGCGCATTTTCCGCCAGCAGTATGACCAGCCAGGCCGCGGCGATAAGCGCCAGCGCCGGTCCCGTCGAAAGCCAGGTCACGGCCGTGACGCCCGGTAGAATTGTCGAGAGCGATATGGCATTTGTGACGCGCGCGAGGCCCAGCAGTCCCAACAGGAAAGCGGGCTCCGCCAGGGCTGAAAAAAACACCTCGCGACTGGCACCCATGCCCTCAAAACTCGATCCCGTATCCAGCGCCGCGAGCACCGTTACAAAGCGCATGAGTCCAAGCCAGTACACGAACAGTACCAGGTCCCCGTCAAACGCCATGACGGCACTCGATTTACCGAAGGGCGTCAACAAGAGCGCGCCCAGCACGGATGCCAAACCGATTAGCGGTCCGGCCCGAAAGACCCAGGTTGTTGCGTGGCTATATACGGCGCCCTTGTGCATAAGTTTCCAGAGATCGAAATACAACTGCAAAAGCGGCGTGCCATCGCGTCCGGCGATGCGCGCCTTCGTGCGGTTGATCACGCCCAGTAGGAGGGGTGCCAGGACCAACGCAACGGACATGTGTATCAAGGGGATCGCGTTCATAAACAACTCGCATACCAGATCAACAAGGCCAGCAGGGTGGCCGCGATATATAAAATGTACAATTGCAGACGCCCATGCTGAATCCACCGCAGGGAGGCCAGTGCCCAACGAATCTGCGCGAATACGGGCCGGAAGACGAGTTCCCTGAAACCATCCGGCGTTTCCGTGGTCATGAACGCGGTATTGGGAAAATAGCCTTGCGGTAGCGATCGGTGGCGCTCCGTTCGCAGTATCCAGCGAAAGGCATCCACGAACCACAGTGCGAATGAAGAGGCCGTATATTGCATGCGCGGTGTCGGCGCGGCGTAGCCGCAATCCCAGGTCGGCGCCTGGCGCACCGGCCGGTTTTTCAAAAGTCGCTTTCGGATAAACCCAAGCAGGATTACCAATCCGGTGACCGTCGCGAAACCAATCGTTAATTCCATCAGCAACACCATGGGACGCTCCGTACCGCCGAATATCTGCGCGGCCGGTACGCTGGTCAGGCCGGCGACAGCCGGTTTCAGGGCGGCCACGGCCCACGGCGCACCGAACCCGATCAGAATGCAGACGGCGGCCAGTATAATCATCGGCAAGCGCATGAGGAAACCGCACTCATGAGCCTTCCGTGCCGCATCGGTGCGCGGTTCGCCGAGGAACACAATTCCGAATGCCTTGGCAAAACAGGCGGCGGCCAGTCCCCCAATCAAGGCCAGGCCGGCCACGAGGATTACCGCCGGCAAGGGGTTTGCAATACCACCCGGCAGACAGGCGAGCAAAGCCCCGTAATACATCAAAAATTCACTGACGAACCCATTGAGCGGTGGTAATCCGGCAATGGCCGCCGCCCCAATAATAAACGTCAAGGCCGTCCACGGCATGGCCTTGGCCATGCCGCCAAGCCGATCCATATCGCGCGTGCCCGTGCTATGGGCTACGGCGCCCGCCCCGAGGAACAGCAATCCCTTGAACAGTGCGTGGTTAACTACATGCAAGAGTGCCCCGCCAAATCCCAGTTGGGCCACCAGCGGATGTCCCGTGCTCAGGCCAAGAACCCCGAGTCCAAGGCCCATGACGATAATGCCGATATTTTCGACACTGTGATAGGCCAGCAGACGCTTTAAATCGTGCTGGGCCAGGGCATAGACCACCCCCAGAATACCGGAAGAGAGCCCAATCCCAACAAGTACCCAGCCCCACCAGGCGAGCGGATGCCCCAGCAAAATCAGGGTGCGAACCAAGCCGTAAATGCCAGTCTTGATCATGACCCCGGAAAGCACCGCCGATACATGGCTGGGCGCCGCTGGATGCGCCTCCGGAAGCCAGACGTGGAGCGGCATAAATCCGGCTTTTGTGCCAAACCCAATCACCGCCAGCAGGAAAACGGCATTGGCTATCCCCGGGGCCAGTGCGCCGATGCGGTCGAAATCAAGCGAGTGGGCTTCGCGCCCCAGCAGGGCAAAGAGAATTAAAAGGAAGGCCGTTCCCAGATGAGTCGCTACCAAGTACAACCAGCCGGCTTCGCGCGCGGCTTTTTTATCGTGTTCAAAAACAACAAGAAAGAACGACGCCAGCGACATACCTTCCCAGGCCATAAGGAACAAGAGCCCATTCCGCGCCACCACCACCAAAATGAGGCAGGCCGTCAACAGGTTAAAACAGAACCAGGAAAACCCAATGGCCCGTTTACCCCAGAACGGCCGCAGGTATGTGCCACCATAGAGCGCTGCCAGGGCCGTGAGCAGGAAGATAGGAATCAGGAACACGGCGGAAACTGCGTCGAGGCCGATATGCAATGAACCGCCCGGCATGCACCAGGCCATGATGAACGATTCGTGGGCGCCGGTCAGCAGAACCCGCAGGCTGGGGATCAAGCCCACCAGACCGGCCAGCATCGCGCCGCCGACGCCACAGATGGTGGCTAAGCGCGGATCGCGTGAAAGCAGCAACGCGGCCAAAGCGCTCGCCATCAAGAGGCCGATGGCAATCAGGACCAGGCTCATCATGAGCCCCTTTCCCCCGCCGAATTCCGCCCGCGCTGAATCACCGCCCATAAAATCGTAATCAGTCCCAGCACGCTCAGGGTCGTGATCGCCACCGTCATGTTGCCTATTTTTAAAATAACATAGATGGCCGCCGCGATCAGAATGTAACGGATCGCGTAACTGCCCACAATGACCAGCGTCGCCCAGGCACGCTGAGAGCATTTAACGGCAAGGCGCACACCGGTCCGCAATACCAATGCATTGATAATGCCCAGCACGGTGCCGATTAAAAAACCGACCACGATGTTCGCGAGAGTCATTGTGTGCGTTTTCTTTGATAGCCGGCAATCAGCTTGATTCTGAATGCGGCGCATTGATCGGCATCAGAAAATCTGACGCGATTAATTGGATGGAACTTAGCGACTCAAGGCGCACAGGTCAAGCCCAGAACCAGCGACCAGAATTTGCGCGTAACAACGCTTGGCTTTGGGTAATTGCTGCGGCGGGTTGACACCGTGTTGCGGTTAAGTCATGATACCGGTTGACATCTGGTGTGGCGGGTATAGGCTTGAATTAAAATAAGGAATAATACTAAAGTTCGTATAGTATAATTGTTTCTAAACGTGTCATTGCAATAAAGCAAAAGGGGAAATTGATGCGATTACCGACCCTTCTTCGCCAGAAAGCCCTGTGGCTTGCCACAGGGAGGATCCTCCGTCGCCGAAGCGGCTATGGAGGACAAGATGGCGTCCTTGGCTTCGCAGGGTTCCGCAAAGATGCCCTGCGGCTTGCCGCGGGGTGCTTCACTATCACAGTATTGATGCCGCTATTAATTGGCCTGGCATACGCGGATATTACGGTTGATTCCATGGACGATGCGGCGTGTTTCTCGGCCACACCGGGAATCAAACCGCTTGGCGTGGAGACCAAGGAGGGTATTAGTGCCCTGCATATGAGTTTTGAATGTGCGGGGAAAGGCACGTTATGGATTACCCGGCAATTTAAACCTGTTCAGGACTGGCGCGGCTACGGCATTCTGAACTGGAAATTGATGGTAAATTCCACCGGCGCGCGAACACACTTGCAAGCGCAAATTTTTGATGTTAACAACAATGAAATCATGATGCGCAGAGAATTTTCCGGCGGTTCTTATGGCAAATGGCTGGATATGACCTGGGATTTCAGCGCCGAGCGCCCCGTTAAAGAGGGGAAAAGCTTTGATTTTTCACATGTTAAGAGTCTTATTTTCTCGGCCTGGCAGGATTATTACGGACATCAGAAAGGCGATAAGGTTGACTATTGGATAAGCAATGTAAGAAGGGAACGCTCCTGGCAACGGGCCGGACTTGGTGTTGCCCCGGCCGTTGCCCCGCCTGTAATTGACGGACGGCTGAACGATCCTGCCTGGGAGACAACCCCGGTTGTAGAACAGTTTTATCGTCCGGGTGGTTCGGGGTTGCCCAAGTCACAGACTTCCATGCGCCTGCTATGGGATAAAGCCAATCTTTATATCGGGTTTAAGAGCCATAGCATCCTGCTTGATCCTGTGCAACAACGCCTGAATGATTTTGTGGCGAAAACCACTGAGCGCGATGGCCCTATCTGGAGCGAGGATAACGTTGAAATTTTTATTGCGCCCGTGCAGAGCCCTGAAACATACCTGCAATTTGCGCTCAACGCGCTGGGTACGCGTTATGATGGAAAGATAACGGAATCAAAATGGGACGGTGCGTGGCAGGCCGCAACCTGCATCCATGACGGTTACTGGACCGCCGAGCTGGCACTGCCATGGAGCACACTTGGTATTACACCCGGGCCGGGCCTGTTCCTGCGTGCAAATTTTTTCCGCACCGATGTTCTGGCCGGCAAGGTTGAAACTTCCGGCTGGAGTCCGGTCCAGTCCAACCATAACCAGATAGAAGCGTTTGGCGACATCTATCTGCTGCCGGAACCGCCTGTGGCAGTAGTAGCCAGCGGCACGGTGCCGGAAATGGTAGTAGGCGCAAACCTGTTCACGCCCACCGTCAGGGGTATTAAAGGCGGGACGGTGGCGGCACGCTGGTATGTAATGCAGGACAAAAAACGTAATATAGAACACAAAACCATAAACGTTGCGGCCGGCGAGAAAAAGCAGGTTAAACTGGACGTGGTTGTGGATTCACCGGGCGAGGTGGAAACCGCCTATTCGCTTTTTAATGCTGATACCGACGCGCTGTATCTGCAGACCCCGGCATACAAGTTCAAGTCCGCGGCTGTTGCCCGGCTTGAAATTCGCATGATTGGCGAAGCTGAAGTTTTTGGCAAAGGTGTTGCGCTTCCCCGCAGAAGTTCTGCGGATAACGATGGGGGTGTTCGTGGTTTTCTGCGCCGGTATTTTAATTTCGGCGGAAAGTCGCCTGCTAAATATACAACCTTCCTGCAACAGGGCGCCAATGTTATCGGGCTGAAAGCCGGAGAGCCGGTAAGTGTTGCCACGATCACGGACGGGTTGGAATTGGACGGCAACGGCGGGTGGAAGCAAAGCGCAGAAGCGCCGGCCGGTTGGCTTGAAACGGGGTTTTATGATACCAGCTGGCAGCCGGCTGTTGTGAAGAACGGACGGCTGGATCCCGCTGCCGGCAGGTTCTTCCGCCGCGTGCTGGCAACGGAAACCACTAAAATAATTTTGCCCGCCGCGCCGTCAGATATTCATATTGCCGGCGGATCCGCCCAGCACCTGACTTTGCTGTTGCGAAGTCCGCTCCCGCGCGCTTTGCGGGAAGCCAAGCTTGTGCTTGAATTGCCGGAAGGGCTGGAATGGGTTGATTGGGGAGACAAGCAGCCCCCGAGCAGCATCGGCGCCTATACCGGACACGTCAGTCGTTCCGTATCTTACCGCCAGAAACAATGGCGCCGACACGAGTTCAAATGGAAGGAAATGAAACCGATGGTGGCGGTAAAGGGAATGCATCCGGCCTACACTTTGGAAAAGTTTTTTA
>VSJD01000080.1 GCA_008636095.1 Kiritimatiellota bacterium
CCATGGGTTTTGTCATCCGCGATACGGGCAGCAAGCCGGCGCGCAAGGAACATTTCCGTATGTGGGTTGAAGGCGAAGGGGGGTCGGTGCGTGAACTGCCGCAGTCAATTCCGCTTACTGTCCTGGCGCCGTTCAAGAAAGCAAAACGCGCGGCCAGGATAGAGATACAACTGGCTCATGCTTTTGGAGCGGGTGGATATGGAGAAGAAGAAATTTCAGCCCTTATGGATACCTGGCGCGATGCCGGGTTCACTTCTTACGTGGAACGAACCGGGGACAACAAGCTTCACAATCCGCTACGCGCACGCGGTTTAAAGATTATCGCTGAATGGGCAAATTCAGTCGGGTTTAACCGTCTCGTAAACAAAGACACAAAATTTGTCGGTTATGATGGGAAAGGGTCCCCCTATTTTAGTCTTTGTCCTTCATGGATGACCGGCGAGGGGCGTAGCGCGGCGGTGGCCGCCGTGGCGGATAGAGTACGAAAAGCGGTTGTGCCGCCTGACGGATTTTTCTGGGACATGGAGTTTGGGCCCAAGTCTTGTTGCTTCTGTGATAGATGCCTGGGGGATTTTGCCAAGCAATATCAGATTAAGGAAAAATTAACCCCGGCACTCATATTGGAAAAGCATGAAGAACAGTGGGTTGATTTCGGGTGCAGGCGGTGGGCCGATATTACTGGCATGTGGCGCGACGGCCTCAGGGCGGTTGTCCCGGATGGGCGGATGTATTTGTATAGCGCCTATCAAGACCCCAGAAATCGCAAACAATATTGCATTGACTGGACTTTGGCTGGTCCGGCCTGTGATGTTGCCGAGGCAGGCTATGGTTGGAACCAGGAAACAATTGACAATACAGTCTCCGCGCTTAAAGGCAAACCGCTGTTGGGAGGAGTTCTTTACGAACGCCCTCCACGCCGAATGGACCTTAAGCTGGAGTATGTAAAACTGGTGCTGGCAGGGTGCTCCGGCGTCATGCAGTGGATATGGGCGCCTATGGATGGTCTGGATTATACGCGGGTCAACGAGGCCATTGCCCTGCTGGCGGAATATGAAGAATTTTTTGTTGATGGGGTACGCGATGACGCACAGGTAAGCGGGCCGCCGGCACAGCAGTTCGGCGCACTGCGCTTAGGCGAGCGGCTGCTGGTGCTGGTGTTCAATTCCACGGCCGAACCGCGCAATTTCCGGCTATCCATCAAGAAAGCAAGCGATGGTTTTGAAGAGTATCCCGGCGGACAGAAAACAAACAAGGATGCATTGACCGGCAAGGAAGGCGCGGAAATTGTTGTGCCGGCATACGATGTAAAGGTTTTAGTCGGACGGATCGGGCCTGCTGATGCCGCAAAATGACGAGGAAAGAAAAATATAGCAATAAGCGTCTTGCCTGAAATTTCAGAAATACAGATAGCATGCGTATTCTGATTAATATCGGCCACCCTCTAGGGGGATTGGTTTTGCGAAGTCGAACATGGATCAGTCATTAAATTTTGCCGCCGTGATAAAAGCCGCGGGCATTCCCGAACAGGGCGCGATATGGGCCGACACCTGGCCGGATTCTCAAGCGTCTTTTCACCTGAATGGCCTGTATTTCTTTCAGCCGCGTTGGCTGGAAGAAGCTCTGGCGAAACTTAAAATCCCGGAAACGATCAAGGAAGCCTTCCGAAAAACGCACCCTTTTTTCACGCAACATCCGGCGCTCCAGCGCCTGGCCTGGCATTGCTGTCACCTGCTGTACCAGACCCGGTTTGATCCCGCCGCTCTTCAGACCTGGCCACTCCTGCCGGAGTCACTGGGACCGGATGCCGCCATGTTCTATGCGTTTGTCTGCCTGGCCGGCTTGCCGCAGATTGAACGTCTGCATCGTCAGCGCGGCATTGATCCGGCCATTACTTATGACACGCTGGCGGATTTTGCCCTGTGGATTGAGCACTATCATCAACAATTCGGCGTATGGGGACTCAGCAACATCAGTTGGGTTTACGGTTACCTTTCGGACAAACTGATCAAATTGGGCCGCCTGCAATATCGTCCCAGCGTATTTCCGTATGATTTCCATGTGTATCGTCGGCGGCGCGACCCCCAGGTGTCAATGCTGGCAGGGGACGGCATGCAATTCCGGCCGGATGGTCAGTTCGAGGGCGCCAATCAGATCACGGCTGGCGCCGACTGTTGGACAAGCCGCTGGATCTCCACCCCGACAGAAATCCGGGGCCATCTGATCTCTCCCACCGGCATCGCGCAACCACAAATCGCCACGTTACCAACTGCCGAATGGGATGAAGTGTTTGTCCGGCAAAGCCCGATACTGGAAGTCCATATTCCCGCCGCCGGCCCGTTAACTCACGAAGCCTGCGTAAATTCGCTGCGGCAGGCGAAGTTCTTTTTCCCCATTCATTATCCGGAAGTTTCCTTTTGCGCGTTCACCTGTGTCTCCTGGCTCATGGACAATCAGTTTGACCGGTATCTTCCGGAGGCATCCAACATCCTGCAGTTTCAGCGTGATTTCTATCTTCATCCGGTTCCCGGCGCCAGTGACGCGCAAACATATGAACGGGTCTTTGGTCGATCTTATGAAAACATTGACGAGGCGCCCCAAACCACGTCCCTGCAGCGCACGTTGGTGGCACATGTAAAAGCCGGGGGACGCTGGCATAGCGGCGGCGGATTCATCGTGCACGACAGCAATGGGATTTATCATAATTAAGTCGGCAGGGCCGGCTTAAGCGTCCTTACACCTGCGCATGCTCCCGATTATCCGGCGAAAAACTTCTCAAAATTGCGGTGGATGATTTTAGCGGTTGTCTCGCCGGACATTCCCAGTTTTTTGTAGAGCGCCAATTCTTTCTTTATTGTCATAGAAACAGGTTGCGGGTCAGTCAATCCTGAAAGCGAATAGTCCGTTCCGTAAATCATAAAATCTTCCGCCCCGAAATTCAGCAAATGCCGCAGAGCGTTTTCACGGTAATCCGACGGCGTGCCAGGCGTGATGTCAATAAACATTTCCGCCGTGGAGTAACCGGCATTTTTTGCGCTGCGGGCCTGGCCGAAAAGCGCAAGGCATTCATCGGTCCATGGCCAGGAAATATGGGCCAGTGCAAAGCGAAAGCGCGGCACCTTAAGTAAAGCCTCGTAATATGCCGGACGGCAAAACCGAGAAGAAAACGTTTCAAAATATAAAATTCCCGAGTGGAACAGGCAGAGCGCACGCAGGGCCGCCATTCTGGCGCAGTATTTCAGGATCAACTCGTCGCAGGGATACCAATTATTGGGTATCATTTTGAAACCCTTATATTTAAGGTCGCCGACCACCCAATCCAGCAGACTTAAAGGCGTTTTATGCAGCGGTTCAATCCAGGCCAGCCCATAAAGGCGATCCGGGGCCTGGGCAATGAATTTTCCCGTTTGAATAATATTGGCTTTCTGTTCTTTCAGGTTATGCCCATAGTCGGAGAGAGCAACGATATGCTCCAATCCGGCTTTGTCCATGGCTTTAAGCACAGCGGCGGCTGAGACCTGACTATCCTGCTTGACGAAATAATGAATATGGATGTCGTTAAAATGCATCGTTTTTTCGCTTCCGCATTGTTGCCGCTTTCGATCCCCGGGTCAATCTGCAGCGCATCCTTTTCCGAACAGCGCGGGGGACGTCCGGCCAGTTTAGAAACAAATTTTCTTGCTTAAATATTATTGTGCGCCAACGCAGCCGGCGGGCTCATGGGCAAGTGCAATACACGTCCAAATCCCAGCGGATGCGGATAGGGAATGCATTTTTTAAACCGTTGCGGCGGCCGGGCGTAAATACCGGCGTGCGAGGGCGCCTCATAACCCGCCAGCCAGGCTGAGATGTTATCCAAGTTAAATTTTCCACCCTGAATTGTTACGGCGAGCAGGAAACGTCCGCATGAAGGAACGCGGATGGCGTAATAGGTTTCATCAGACCGGCAGACCGATTCAAGATTGCGTTGCTCTCCATACCCCGGTTGTCCCGGTGTCAAGGCTGTAACCGGCAGAGAACAGCCGCCATGCGCGTCTTTATATCTGGAACAAAACGCGGTTACGCGCGAAGCGACGCAACTCCGAATGCATAATTGTGCCTCCAGATTCCGCATGCGATAGGGACTCTCCAAAAACCAATCAATTTGCAAGCTGTCGGCTGTCTTTTTCATCTTAATTGACAGGCATTTCAAATCAGCAAACCGGTGAATATGATGAACCATCGGCTGAACTTTTGTGTTCACGGACAGCGAGGCGGGAAAATGATATGCGATTTTACTGCCGGCGGCGTTCATTATATGGGGATGGCCGAATTGCCATGTTTCCGGTTTTGAGCAGAGAATAAATATCCGGACTTCATGCGCAAGCATGGTGATGGCCTGACTCGGCCGAAAGGCTTCATTATGCGGATAAAATTGCAGAATGCGGCGAATTTGATGCGGGCACCATTTAATAAGATTCAGGCTGAACGTTTGCGGTATAGGTTTCGGGTTGCGGACAACACACCATGATTCCGTTTGGCCCGGATGCAAAAATCCGTAGATTTCTCCGTGGCCGGGATGACCGAGAATCATTCGCCCGCGCGTTCCGTAAATATGCGCCGCATTGGCCCGGCAGAATCGCATGATAGACTTGAGACTTTCAACCTGCCAGGGTTCAAGCGTTTCCGGCATCAAGGTATAGGTCAAATAAGTTGTGCCCCGTAAAAACGAAAGCCAGACCGCATTGGTCCATGATTCAGGCGTATCCGCAAACGGATTGCGCGGGGCGCTTGGCAATTCATGGTTGTCCCAACAGTCTAACGGCAAAGGCGCGCCGTCCCGAACCAAAACGTTGTAATACATCAGGTCCCGATGGGTGCTGGCGGCATCCCTCTGGGTTTTGGCAGGAAGCGACGCGAATTCGGAGTCGCCCGAATCGGATACAAACGGATGGTGACCGGCTGAAAGCCACCAGGGAGACGGCCAGTATCCATCCCGGATTATGACCCGCGGATTTGCTGCCAATATGCACCGGGCAATGGAAAAATAAGCATTGAGACTTGCCTGGCGCACGTGATTAACGGTCGGATAGCGACGGGCAAACTTCGGATTGGATGCGCATTCGTTATCCCAGTCCATCTTAAAATGCCGCGCTCCGACCCGACCGGCAAGATCGCAAAACCGTTTGGATAAGGTTTTCACCAAGGATGACTCCATAAGCACCGCATAGTTTTTGCCGCAGTACGCGGCGGAGTTACCTCCGCCGACGGCAAACCCACAACTGCGAAGAAATTTGGAATCAAAGGCCATGGGGCCATTGCGGCTCGCCCACAAACCGAGCGAAGCGCCCATGTGCATGGCAATCCGGCTCAACTGCCGCAACCCCTTATCGCGTCCCACCTCCCGCTTGGCCTCCAGTATTGTTCGTCGGTCCAGCCAGCCGGCATCAAGCGTGAAAACATCGGGAATCAACCCGAGCGTCTCAAAAGCTTTCATATAAGCCAGATAAGCATCCCGCGAAGTTGCGTATTCATTTTTGCCGAGATAAGGGTCCGACCAGAAGGTGCAGAAGGAGACAAATGGCTTCTTAAGGGGCGGAAGTCGGATTGTGTCCAGATAGTCGGCAAAATTTACGCGAGCATCATCCGCCCAGCCCAGAACTTCATCAACTGCTTCCAGTTGATTGCCCTGCCAAACCGGATAATGTTGAAGCCGCACCTGGTCCTTGCCGGAACGTTGATTGACGAAATTAAAAGCGGCCGGATGTTCCAAGCCAATGAACAGCGTGCGGCCAATCAAGGGATAGCCGTATCCGCTAATGTAACCGACACCTTCCTCATCGCTTTTTTTGGATATGGCAAGGGTTGTGGCCCTGTAACCGCAAAGACACAGATTATCAGGCGGCAAATCCTGGTAGTCCATTTCCACAAAATCGGGCGTGGACAACGCCCTATTGGCACGGACACTCAGGCATTTCTTGATCCAAGGCCGGTTAGTCAAAGCAATACTGACCGTAAATGTCATCTGCCCGGTCGCGAACTGCTGGGAAACGGTCTTGCCGCTGATATGCGGTTCATGATCGGCACATGCAGGCGCGACAACCTGCCCATTGAGACTTAAGCGAACAGCCGGCCATTTGAGACACAAGCTTTTACCGGTAGCCCTGCGCCGGACAATCAGCCGATCACGCTCTATCCTGATAAAAAAATATCTGTCAGAGATAATCATAACGCTAAAAACCGCCGAATTATCTTTGGTCCCTTAAATAATCCATAAGGCCGATAAAGTTTTCAGGGGGAGTATTGCAAACAACCTGGTTTGACACTCCAACCACAATGCGTCCATATTGTTTCGCCGCCGCCAACGCAGATTCGGCTTCGCGGCGGATATCATCTTTTGTCCCAATATGCATAGTTTTGGAAGCTATCCCGCCCAACAACACCAGTTCCGGATATTTCTGTCTGAGAGCCGCCAGTTCCATGCCCGCCAGCAAATCTATCTCGTAGTAACCATCCACCGCAATTTTTTCGAACAAATCATCAGCAACCGACCAAATGTTACCGTCGCTTGCAAAAAGATGAAACATGCCGAGACTATGGGCTTTCGCGGTTATTTTACGATAACGATTTACAAACATTTTCCTGTAAATATCCGGGGATACAAAAGTTCCCTGCTGACTGGCAATATCGCCCCCGCCAAACATCAATTTAAGTTCTCCCGGGAAAGCGGTATACCCTTCAAGACGTTTAAGCGCAATATGCAGTTGCGCTTCAAGCAGGCGCTCAACCAGTTCCGGACGGGTCAGAACTGCCTCAAGCCAGACGATATCGTATGGCAGACTGATGCCAATCCCATGCCCGTATAACGCCCTGGTTCCGGCAAACCTGGCGTCGGCCGCAAGCAGATACTCGTATTCGTTCGGCAGCATTTGATATTCTTCGGCCTCGCGCTCAACGCGACTGACATAATCGTTCAAATCTTCATAAGCCAGATCCGTATGCCCGCTAATGACAGCGAAAAGCTCCTGTTCAGGATCAAACCGCATAATGACCTCGCGGGTATTTTCCGTAAACATGTAAGTCAGATCGTCAATTTTAGCGTCGGGTTTACGGTTCATCCGCCAATATCCCGCCCTGACCAGGTCACAATCAAAAATCTCGGCCAGATCAAGGGCATCTTTTGCAGAACGCGCCAGGAATTCGGCATGCACGGCCGGGCCTTCCCAGAGTGCTTTTACTTCCCGATACTGCTGAATTCCCCCGCCCACATAAGCCGCGCGCCCCAGAATTGCCGATGCCACCCGGGAGCTTATGCCCGAAAAATAGATTGGCGTCTTGTCCGGCATTTTCCCCGTGAAAAGTCCATGTACTCTTTCTTTTGGCGTCATTATCATAGCCTTACAATTGCCTCGCAAAAGGTTGTCGGCATTTTTACAGACAATTAATTTCCTTGTCCGATTTTCTGAGGTTCCATTCCGGCCAACCCTGACTGTAGCCGTAATAATCTTTCAGGTAATTTCTATAAGCAGTCAGAAAATCATCGCCCAGATGGGTAAAATACGAATCCGAACTGCCATCTTTTGGCGGAATTTTAAATTTATAAGGTGGCGGCAATTTGAACGGCAAAATATTTTTACGCGAACCAACGCCCCGTTTTGCCGCCTCGAATATCATTTTGCATGAAAGCGCGGGAGTTATGGTTTTAACCAGTGTAGGTCCCGCGGCTATTTTGGTTACCACAAATTCGGCTTTCGGGATAAGGTCAATTACTTCATCTTTTACGGCCGAATCGCCGGAGACCATTACAACCGGCACATTTCTGGAACCGCATTCCAAAACAAACATTCCGACCTCGCCAAACGCTCTTCCGTTTACTTCCATAAGAGTGTGTGGAACCGTCGCGAATGGAGTTCCCGCCATTGCATGGCCGCCTATATATATGCCGGCATCAGTCCCTTCAAAAAACGGCAGCCATGGGCCTTTATCGGTATCGCCCGTAATCAACAGGACTTTTTCGGAAAGCTCTTCAACAAGCAGGGTATTGCCTGATCCATGCGAGTCCCATACCACGACCTGATCAGCTCCCGCGGCAAATGCCCCTTCAGCGGCGGCGGAAACTTCTGCCGTTGCAATTTTCATTAAACGGCGGGTTCGCTCAAAAACAACGGGGATATTTCTATCCTGATTGTCACGTATTACAAAACCGGCCACGCCTTCAAAGTCAAATTGAATGTAGACTTTCATCTTTATTCATCCATTACCGCCCGGAAAACACCGTGCCCTGCATATTATTCGCTTAAGCAGCAATATTAACTATGCTTAAAAATTGGTCTTCCGTAGGATCTGTGCGTAGCGTTTCGTTATCCATTTCGATCCGTGCCAATCTGCGGCACATCCTTTTCTGAGCGGCGCGGGAAACGGGACACGGAAACAAAGATATTTAGAAATCCGGCGGCAATGCCGAAGAGCAGGAGCAGGATGGTGAACCAGGGGCTTGTCTTCAGCCAGCGATCCAGGTTGTAGCCGACGAAGAGTCCCAGAAAGGTGCAACCGACCAGCGTGAACCCCAGAGACCCCATGGTCGCCAGACCTTGCCAGACCGTTGGCCCCGCCATCGTTTCCCGCAACCCCGCAGGAGTAAAGGTTCCGCCGCCAGCCGGCTCAAGCGGCAGGTGTGGAGGGCGGTTTCTTTTCATCGGATGCATCGCCTTCCTCGCGGCCCTTTTTAAATTCGCGCAGGCTTTTGCCCAGCGAGCGCGCCAGATCCGGCAGGCGTTTGGCGCCGAACAACAACAGGACGACCAGCAAAATTAACAAGATTTCCGGCCAGCCAACATTCATGATGCCGCTCCTTTCCGAATGCGTTCTTTTTCTTCCTCCGCCCGCGCCTTGATTTTTTCGATTTCTGCGCGTTGCTGGGCCTTGATCGGCTCGACTTTTTCCGGATCATCACCTGCCTTGGCCAGATGATCGCTGCCCAGTATTTCCCGCTCTGCCAGCTTGGCCTTTGTTTTGCGATCAACCTCGGCCAAAGCGGCTTTCTGCACATCGGTCAGCCTGGCCGGTGATCCATCGCGCTGGGCCAGGCGTTCCATTGCCAAGTCTAACGCGCTCTTTAACGACTTGCCCGTGGATTTCATATTGGCATTTATCCTGTAAAAAAAAGATTGCCTTCAACCTAACTGTCCCCGTAAATTAAGGCCATGTCGGATTTCAGTCAAGATGAGTTTTTCATGCGGCAAGCCCTTCAGCAGGCGGCCCTGGCAGTCGAAGCCGGCGAGGTGCCGGTCGGCGCGGTCATGGTTCGCGCGCAGACTGTCATCGGCCGCGCGTATAACCAGGTGGAACTGCTGAAAGACCCGACTGCCCATGCCGAAATGATTGCCATCACCCAGGCCGCGAGCGCAATCGGCGACTGGCGCCTCACGGACACCGTACTCTACGTCACGAAAGAGCCCTGCCCCATGTGCGCGGGCGCCATTGCCCTGGCCCGGATTCCGAGGGTGGTATTTGGCGCAAGCGATCCTCAGAGCGCAGGCACCATCACGGCTGCAGAAGTCCAAGCTGGGGTGCTTGAAGAAGAATGCAGGGAATTGCTTCAGGGATTTTTTAAAACCTTAAGGGCGCAAGCCAAAGATTCAGATCCGCAATAAGATTCTTTCATTAAAAGCATCAAATCAACCTGGTGCATTACATCCATATATTCGGCCAGAGATTTGGCCGAACAGGCTTTGCGCTGTAACTCAAATGCTCTTTGGTTTACCCGGTTTTTCTCGCAACTCTCAAGATATTTCGCCCATATTTTACCGGTAAGGGTAAGCGCCTCCTGTAAAGCCTGACTATTGCTTTCAAACTGGACAATCGGCGTTGCCACATGATCGCCGCCATCCCATGGCAGTTCAAAATAGGAGACAATTTCATTACCCATGTGTTCCGTAAGTGACAGCCAGGGACATCCAGTCACAGCCTGCCGTGGCTGTCTGAATGATTCGTCTTCATCCTTCGGATACACAATTGAAACGAT
>VSJD01000079.1 GCA_008636095.1 Kiritimatiellota bacterium
TACATCCCTGTAAGTCGGCAGAGGAAAAACATTCATGATGGAATCCGCCCTTGTCCAGCCGTATCCGGGAACATAAACCTCCACGTAATAATGGGTCTGGAAAGGGGCATTCCAAACAGGGTAATTTGCCAATAGCCGGGCCGGAATTCCGTTCACCCGAAGCAAGGCCGCAGCCAGATTTGCCGTTCCAGTGCAGATTTCACCGTAATGTAATGAGGTCAGGGCACTGCAATCATTCGGCTTTTCCGGGACATTTTTTATATTTTGGGATGTTGCCCTTGAAAAAGCGATGATGTTTTTCAGCGTTTGGATTAGATCGCTGTCTTTGGCGCGCAATTCCTTTGCTTTTTTGATAATATCGGCATTATCCGTCTGAACCGAGCGTGTTGCTTTCAGCCATGCTCTAACGTCTTTGTGTAAAGCAGATTTGGTGGGAATGGCAACGTTGGCCGGCATACCGCTATAATCGCGTTTCGTCAACAGGACGTATCCTTTCCAGTTAAAAACCAATTTTGCGCCCGGGTCCGGTTGCGCGAGTTCCACTTCGGCATACCAGTTGGGCAACGCATCCCCGCGGCGTTTCAACACGGCGCCAAGCAGGGCGTTGGTGGGCTGGGCGGAAAATTCCACATAGATCGGCGCCTGCTCGGCATATAACTGAGGAATAGGAAATGCGATTTTTATCCTCTTTTTTCCGGATTCCTCGCCGATAAAAACATATTCACCTTCGGCACGGGCAATACCGGGCCCATTCATTTCATCTCTCTGAAATGTCCGCGTTGAAACATCATTCGTTAAAACCGGTTGACTTTTTTCAATATTCAACGTGTTCTCAGCGCTATTTTTTATGCCGGTATTTGGATTACCAACGATACTCTCTGTTAGGTCCCCGAACATGCGCCGGCCAAGGTCAAGGTAATCCTCCGCAAACGGCACCTTAGCACGATGTTTATTAACCCAATCAAGAAAACCGGACCAAAATTGGTTTGCCTTTTGGGATGTTTCTTGAACAGTGTAGCCTTCAGCTATCCATCCGATGACACGCTGCATAAGAATGAAATACGGTGCATACCAGTCAATCGGCTGCGCGACATCGGTAAAATAATCGCAGTTGTATTTCATATCATGGAGTTCAGCGCTCATTTCCGTCCAGTAGCCGAAACCGGATCCAACCGGCAGTGTCTTCAGATAATCATGGCTGAATTCCGAGTTGATGAAGGCAACTTTTCCTTTTAATTCCGGGGCATCCCTGTCAAAGCCCGGGCGCCATTTGGGACAATCCATCATTTCCTGATCGTTGCATTCGATCTGATCTGCCAGACCTCCGCCAATCCAGGCAAACATTTTGACGCGCTTGTCCGCAGTTATTTTCCGGATATTTTCCGGCGTGGCCTTTTCAACTAGAAACACAATGCGGTCCCCGTACTTTTTTGCCAAAGGATCAATGACGTACGGCTTATAATACGGAACATTGCCGCTCCAGCCATGTCCATTATTGCTGGAAAACGCCACGACAATTTCCGGCCCAGCTTGTTTGGAAACAGTGGGAGATGATATTTGATCTGTCTTAGCCACCACGCTGTTTTTGGATATTCCGCCGGCAATACTTGCCAGGCAAAAAATAACGCCAAAAACAATATTTTGCACATGCCTATGTTTCATTTTAGCAGATATTCCCTGTGGAATGGGCATATTTTACTACGCGGCATTTTTGAGGAAAACAAGGCATAATCAATGTTTTTTATGATACGTCATCTGCGGATGGCGGACTGCAAAACGGGAAAAGCAGGGCAGTCCGGACGGACACCCAGATTGCTATAATGGTCAAGTTTTGATCTGTGTGTGGCAAACAACATCTTCACAAGAAGGATGGATAACATCCTGCCATGACTTCTCAACCAGTGTTTCGCTGATTTTCATACCGAAGTACCTACTGTCGGCTGGTGGATTTTTTGGCAATATCACCCTTCATTTGCCACCTCTTTGGCGATTTGCTCCCAGATGGTCAGGCGCTGCGGCTGGTATTTGACGGTGCTGATGTCCTTGAAAATGAGTTCGCAGGGCGTCTTGTATTTCCGGCAAGTCGCAACAATGTGCTTCAGTTCTTTGCGTACCAACGCTTCATCGAAGTGATCCGTCGCCACAAAGGCGGGATTGGGCTTGGCCGAGAACACAAAGTCACCAGTCATCTGCGACGCTCCTCGCTCGGCATCCGCCCAAGGACTCATCGAAATCTTGCGCACGTTCTTGATCTTACGCACGATGTCGATCTTCCGGTCCATCGGATCGCAGCAGCCGTAGTACACGAGCCCGAACCGTGCCAGTAACGGCTTTATGGGCTCGATCTCGAACTCATCGTGCATGTCGGGTGAGACGGTCGAGAAGATCTGGGCTAATCCGAAAATCCATACGTCCCTGGCCTTCGCGTTCTTCCCATCGTATTGTTTCGACGGCAGTTCATCGTTATAGGCGCCGGTGCAGTGAACCAGGGGGGTGTCCACGTCAAACAGCCCCAGCGCTTCGTATTGATCCACTACGCTGCACGCCATCTTCACGAACTTGGCAATCACCTTGTGAGAAAATTCAGGGCGGTCGATGAGGTCGTAGAGCACCTTCTCCGCGCCGCGCAGCGTGGTAATCTGATCCCACACACCTCCATGCATGCTGTAATTCCAAGTTGGGCCAACAAGGTGTGGAGTCAGAATGCCGTCGAAAATGCCGCCCACGATCTCAAGGCGCTTCCGATCACCAGCCACATCAACCGTCACAACCGGCATGGGGATCCTGTCCAGCGCCTCCTCGTCGGGTATCACGTCCGTGTACGTGTGAGCCACCGTGCTGTTGGTGGAGTCTGTGGCGATGGTCCGTTCCACTGGGCGGAGCACCGGCTGGGTGTCAACGAGCTTGGGGACTTCCACGCAGTTGGACATGACCATGTCGCCGCGAAAATGGTTGAACTTGTAGAGACGCTGTCGCAGGTCGCACTCGATGGACCTCAGGAAGTCGTCCGCACAATGGATGGTCAGCTCGCCGGTGTCATTGAGTTCGTTCCAGGGAAGCTGGTCGAGCATGATCAGGGGGCGGACCGGCTTGAGCGCGTTCAAGCGCTTCCACATGTCGATCGTTTCCGAGTTGACATCCAGCGCTGCCGCTTCGGCGACCTTCCTCCCAAGTTCGCGCAACACCTTCACATCGTTCCGATTCATCATGTCTCCATGCCAAAGACTGCAGCTTCACCTTTCTTCGCCAGAAAACCCTGTGGCCCCGCCTGCAACGCTATGCGTAGCATTGCGGGCAGGTTGCCACAGGGCTGAATGACGTTCTTGGCTTCGCAGGGTTCCGCAAAGATGCCCCGCGGCTTGCCGCGGGGTGCTTCACTTTTCCACCAGTGTTTCGCTGATTTTCATGCCGAAATGCCGCCCACCGGCCTCAAGATGCACAAGCACCTGGTCACCCACCTTAAGCTTGGCCACCGAAACGGGCTGGCCGTCGGGGCAAACAAGATTGATGGTCTCGGCATTCTGAAGATAAACCGATATTGGCCGCCCATCCACTTCGGCGGTTATCAGGATCATGGGCCTGGTTTCAATTTTGCACCGGCCGGTTTGTGCCGTTTTCGTCCTGCCTTTGGAATCAATGATCAATACCGACGTACCCGTCCGCAGGTCGGATAAATAAGCCGTCTTGTTTTCCGGCAATAATATATAGGCATGCAGCGCGCTGGCGTTGACCCGGAAGGGGCGCGCCGCCACATACTGATTTTCAATACTTTCCGAATGCACCAGAAAGAAGGCGCTACTGGCGTTGCCGATCAGCATGCCCTCGCCGATGGTCATGGCGGAGCAGGTGTCAATACAAACCCTGTCCCCCATCCCGCTGGGCTCAATCTTTTTTACAATTGCCGTTTTAAGTTCAATTTTTGGCGAAAGACCGTGGACCAGCTGGACAATTTTCCTGACCTCATTGGGATCGCGGCTGATAACCACCACGCCGCAAACTCCTTTTTCCAGAATGCCGATCATGGTGCGCGCTTCTTCCGGATTCTTCACTTCCGCCATAACCCGGTCGCGCTGGGCCAAAATATTTTCAAGCGGGATTATTGCCCAGTCGGGAAGCCGCAGTAGGACAATGGCTTTCCGGTCGGCCTTGGCCGCCAGATTCTCGTCGCCCTTTGAGCGGATTTCAATGACGACCACGTCCTTGCCGACAACAATATCGCCGTCCTCGGCCACCGTCATAATACGGCCAAGTTCTTTTACCTTGCCTGAACATCCTTTGTCCACGACAACCGCATCCGCGCCGCTTTCGATGGCCGCCACCGCAAGGTCCTTATCCCAGGGTTGAATCTGCACCCACACCTGTTTCATTGTTTCCCTTTCAACGTGCGGACCGCCACGCGCGCGGTGACACCATCATTGACCACCATGGAAATCGCAGCGATCATCCGGGTGGGATTGGCGTGCTGAAAGACGTTGCGGCCGATGGAGACGCCGGCGGCGCCGGCCTTTATGGCGCCTTCCACCATGTCAAGGATATCATCGTCCGACTCAAGTTTCTCGCCCCCGGCAATCACGACGGGCACCGGGCAGCCACTCGTGACCTGCTCGAAGGATTGCGGACTGCCGGTGTAATTTACCTTCACGATGTCGGCGCCCAGTTCCGCGCCAACCCGCGCCGCGTGCTTGACATGCGCCACGTCATACTCGCTCTTGATCTTTTCGCCGCGTGTGTACATCATGGCCACCAAGGGCATGCCCCACTGCATGCACGTGCAGCTGATCTGGCCGAAATGGTCGAGCATAACGTCATCCGTCGGCGCACCGAGGTTAACCTGGATGGAAACGCCATCGGCCCCCATTTGCAAGGCCTCTTCTACCGTGCAGACCAGCACCTTGCCGGTGGGGTCCGGTGACATCGAAGTGCTGGCCGATAAGTGGATGATCAGCCCAATATCCTTGCCCGACTGCCGGTGGCCAACCTTGACGATGCCCTTGTGCACGATAATGGCATTGGCTCCGCCGTTAACAACGTTGTCCACGGCCTTCTTCATATCAATCAACCCGCGGATGGGCCCCACGGTGACACCGTGATCCATGGGCACAATGACGGTTTTGCCCGTCTTCCGGTTAATAATGCGTTCCAAACGAATGTTCTTGCCAATCATCATAGTCATACCTCCAATTCAGTTATTTGCGGCAAACCATAACAAAGATTAGCGCACGACGCTATAAAAACATTTTGACCCGAATTTTGCACGGGAGTGCGCAAGATTCGCTTCCAACCCGCTCCAGACGCGGTCGCGGGCTGGAAGCCGACCTCACCCGCTTGGTTAAGGCGGGTGAGTCGGGGTCAACCCCGATTTGTCCCGATCGCGAAACGCATCGGGACGAGATCGGCCCTTTGGGTGACTTTTGCATACGTGGCGTGCAAAAGTCAGGTTGACATTTTACACAGCGCCTGTATTTTAAACTCATATTTATCTCACAAGGTGCTATCTCGAAGGAACCATTGCCATGCCGCAACGCCCGCTGACCCGACGTGCCATTCCCGCCAACCCCATTTTTATGGGACTGGATTTCAGCACCCAGGGGCTCAAAGCCACGTTTATTGACGCGGCTGGTCAAGTGCTGGCCGAGCCGTCGGTGTTGTTCGACACCGACTTGCCGGCGTTCAAGACCGAGGGCGGCGTCCATCACCATGCGGATGGGCTCACCGTCACGGCGCCGCCGCTTATGTGGGTGGCAGCGCTGGATTTGATATTGGCACGCATGCAAAAGGAAAACTTGCCGCTGGCCAAGGTCGCCGCAATTTCCGGTTCCGGCCAACAGCACGGCAGTGTGTATCTGCGGTGTGGCGCGCGGGCGCGGCTGGGAGCGCTCGATTCCCGGCTTACCCTGCGGGATCAGCTCCAGGACGTGTTTGCATTTGACGCCGCGCCGGTCTGGATGGATTCCAGCACCAGCCGACAATGCCGGGAACGGGACACTGCCCTTGGCGGAGCGCAGGCCGTGGCGGAACTAACGGGTTCGCGGTCCTACGAGCGCTTCACGGGCAACCAGATTGCCAAAATTTACCAGCAACATCCGAAAGCGTATGCGGCGACAGACCATATTGCGCTGGTCAGTTCATTCACCGCTTCGCTGTTGATCGGGACTTATGCGCCGATCGAACCGGGCGACGGCGCCGGCATGAACCTGATGAATATCCGCACCCGCCGCTGGGCCCCGGCGGCGCTCCGTTGCACGGCGCCGGGCTTGGCAAAAAGGCTCGGACCGATTGTACCCTCCCATAAAGTCGTCGGCCACCTGAGCCGCTATTTTAGCGACCGCTGCGGGTTTGCGCCGCATACCCAAGTCATCGCGTTTTCCGGCGACAATCCCAACAGCCTGGCCGCGCTGGGGCTGGCGCGCTCCGGCGACATTGCCATCAGCCTGGGCACGAGCGACACGGTCTTCGGTGCGCTTTCCGCTCCTAAACCATCCGCCACGGAGGGGCACATTTTCGGGAACCCGATCAACCCGCAAGGCTACATGGCGCTCATTTGTTACAAGAACGGATCGCTTACCCGCGAAGCGGTGCGCAATGAATTCGCCCGGGGTTCATGGAAGGCATTTGAGGCTGCCCTGGCCCGGACGCCATCTGGTAACGGCGGCCGGATCGGGTTTTATTTCAAGGAACCGGAAATCACGCCGACGGTGCTCAAGCCCGTAATTTATCGGTTCGGTCCGGATGGTCGCCCCACCCGATTTACGCCGGAACAGAACGTGCGCGCCGTGGTGGAAGGGCAATATCTTTCCATGCGCCTGCATGGAAACAATATTGGACTCGTGCCGCAAAAAATTCTGGCCACCGGCGGCGCTTCGGTAAACAAGAGTTTGTTGCAGGTAATGGCGGACGTGTTCGGGACACCGGTACATGTATCCAGCCAACCGAACTCGGCGTCGCTGGGCGCCGCGTATCGGGCCTTGCATGGCTGGCATTGCGCACGCGCGCGAGGGTTTGTGCCGTTCGAAAAGGTCGTCCGGGCGGCGGCATCCTTTACGCCGGCCGCCGAACCCGACCGGGCCAAGCATCGTATCTACACGGCAATGTTGAAGCGCTACGCCGACATGGAGAAACGCGTAATATCTATTTCAGCACAATCCGTTCGGGGACAAGGACGGGATATTTCTGGCGCTTGACCCAGTATTCACGGCCGCTGATGAGCAGATGCCGGTACATCAACGCCTCCAACTGGGCCTGGTTGCCTTTAACAAAGCAGATCGTTACGGAATTCTTGTCGCCACCGTCACTGGTTACCAACCGGAAATCACTGGGTGTCCGGAAGATAAAATCTTTCGCGCGCAGGATGCCATCCACCTCGCACCACCGTCCCTGTTCCGTGTTTGAAACCAGATCGAGCCCCGGCGGCGGAGTGAACACTCCTGTCTGAGCCGGCGACGGAGCCGGGACGCCGGCAACGGCCGGAGCGATGGGCTCGGCAGGCTTAGACAAAGGGATCGGCGGCTTGACTTCCGGTTCCGGCTTCGCCGGCGGCACAATCGCGACCACCGACACCGGTGCCGGTGTCGGCATGGGTTTAACTGGTTCCGCTTTGGCCGGCTCCAATTTGGCCGGCCCCACATAATTCAGCGGAATCTCACTTACCAGCGACCGGGAAATCCACAGGGAACAGGCCGGCGATGGGGCAATTTTTATCCACTCGGTATGGGTTCCGCGCACCTCGACTTTTTCGCCCTGGGGCAACTGGCCCACAATGTTGAAATTGATGCCGGCGCCGGCGCGCACGTTCACTTTCTGACTGCAATTGATTGCGCCATCCTTAACGTAATCCCCCAGTACCCAGAGGTCCACGTTGGTGGGCGGCACAACCTCGACCCATTCCTTATCAATCATCTTGGCCGCCAGGATGTCATTTTTCGACACCTGGCCGACCACCTCTGAGGTGACGAGCGCCTTGGCCCGCAGGTTGCAGTTGTTTTTCAGAACCTTAACCCGGGTTAAGGTCGCAGTCTGGGCTCCAGTGCCCAGACATAAGCCTACTACGGTTATCATAATCACAAGCCATCGTTTCATCGAATACCTCCTGGTTATATGACCCCAGCTATGAATTAGACCGCATGAGCGGCGACTGTTTCATGTAGCCGCGGGCGTGAGGCCCGTGGCCGCCGGATTAATCCACGCCCTCACCTGCCCGCAGTGCTACGCACAGCGTTGCGGGCGGGCGGGTGCGGCTACCCGGATTGAAATTCAAATTCCCATACATATATTTCAGAGTATAGCCATCGATTGACGCGGATCAATACGAATGTAGCGGTTTAACCGCATATTGTCGCAAGGCCTGAACTTCCTCATCTTTAAGATGTCGCCAGGCGCCTGAGCGCAGGTGATCGAGGGCAAGCGGGCCGATGGTTACCCGCTGGAGACGGAGGATGGTAATGCCAAGCGCCTCAAACATGCGGCGGATGTGCCGGTTGCGCCCCGCCACCAGCCGGACCTGATACACGGTCTTTCCCGACTGAGTTTCCACCGGCGTAATATCGTTCAGGTGCAGTCTCTCGCCCTGGGAGGTAACGCCCGTGCGCAGGCGCTGTTCCTGTTCGGGGGTCAGGCGTGTCGCCGTCCAGACCCGGTAGATTTTTTCCACGCCATGCCGGGGATGCATCAGCGTATGTGCCAGGTCGCCATCGTTGGTCACCAGCAGAAGGCCTTCGCTGTCCCGGTCGAGGCGCCCCACCGTGAATACACGTTCTTGCAAGGGAGGCAATAAGGACAGAAAAGTTCGACGCCCCTGCGGATCGCGCGAGGTGCATAAAAAATCACGCGGTTTGTTCAGCACAAGGAAGATTTTAGCCTGTGACGCAACCGGGCGCTGATCCAAGCATACGGCCTGGCACGCCGGATCAATGCAGACACCCTGCTCCCGAACGACCTTGCCATCCACGGAGACGCGCCCCTCGGCAATCAGCCCTTCACAGGCGCGCCGCGAGCCCAATCCGCAGGAAGCTAGGTATTTATGCAGACGCGGATGTTTGTCAGACTTGCGGTTTTGTTTTGGGGAGTCCAATGCCGCGGTCTCCCTCTTTCCATTTTCCACTCGCGCGGAGAAAGTCAATCCGCTCAAAACGTTTCAGCACATTGCGCTTGGCCGTAATTTTATTGGCCGATTTCAAACTGGAATGCTGTGTCATAATCCCCTCTCCCAATACCTGATTCATTGCGACTTACCGAGGTTGATAGCTGTCGGCGCGGGTAAAGTCAATGACAAAATGTAGTAATTGTTCTTATAAAGCTTGACAATGGACCGCTGCGCCCGTTATAGTATCCATGTAATAGAGGCAAGTTTGATCATGATCCAATCATGTTTCTTGAATGGAGCGAAGCGCATGCGGACAACGGTTTGATAAACAAGGCGTTTTTATATGAACACACCCCCCCCGGTTAGAAAGTCGGTGTATCTGCCCAAAGACCCCTTTGCGTATATCAGCTTCTGGCAGTTTTTGACGTTTATCATGCTAATCCTGGTGGTTTGGGTCAACGAATTGCGGGACATGCCGGCCTTGCTTTTCAACACGAACCCGCAGGATGCAAATATCTTTAGGGGGTGCCTGTTGACGTCCGCCGTGCTGGTGGCGGCGATTGTGGCCATCGGCAACACCTATCTACAGCAGAAACGGGTTTTGAATTCGATGATTTCCGTTTGTTCCAGCTGTCACAAGGTGCGTGTGAACCAGAACCAGTGGAAACAGATGGAAGAATACATCAGCGACAATTCCCTGCTGACCTTTACCCACGGGCTATGCCCGGACTGCATGGAGAAAGTCATGCAGACGATCAACCAGCGGACGGCTGGTAAAAACGCGTAAGATGGATTTGGGCCACAACCCAACAAATTCCAAGGAATATTCAAATTCTAATGAAGATAAAATAAATCAGGTTTTTTCATCCGTTTTGTTAGTTTTGTTTTAATTGATTGCGTTTCCCTGGAATTTGGAGTTTG
>VSJD01000078.1 GCA_008636095.1 Kiritimatiellota bacterium
GATTTTTTTGACGTGGCCTTTTTTGATGTTTTCTTGTTCTTCATGGTAATTCTTAACGTTTAAGGTACAAGATGTAGGGGGCGACAGGTTTCGACGGGTTGGTTGAAGCTCCTGTGGCGCGCCGAGGACCCCGGTTGGCCTCGTAAAATATCCGGGAAAAAAAACACAAAAGCCAATACAGAATTGGCCCTCGCGGCTTAATTGTTCCGCGACGTCTTACTGCTGACGATCCGCTAAGCAGAATAAGGCGACGATAGCGGGTTAGTTGTCGGGTCGTGCGACCGGGCCCGGCGGCGAAATCAACAGGACGCTGGCTGTGGGCGCATGGAGTGCCGATCTTCCGCGAACACAGTGAGACCTTAATGACCGGACACGCGCGTAGATGCAGGAATGACGCTTACTCGGACGGGGGTTCGAATCCCCCCGCCTCCATTCGACGTGTCCCGATTAATCGGGACAAGCTCACTTGTGGTGAGCTTGTCGAACCATGGCGAGCCATAATCCTTCGATATGCAACACAGCAAGCAGTTTCTTGACAGACGCGACGAATGCCCTGAGCAAATGCGTCGAAAGGCAATTCCTTTTGTTTTACGTACTACGCCTTCTCCCCGTTCAGAAATAATCTTGCGCTTCCCTGCCGGTAGGTCATAATGCTTTTCCATTATGATCGCAACCCTGATCTTTCAGCAAGCCCGGCAGAAACGCCGTGAACTGATCATGCTGGCCGGCATGATCGCGCTTTATTTTTTCTCCTACTTTCAGCGCGTGGCCGTACCCGGCACGGTCTTTAATGAACTCCAGGTGGATTTTAACGCCTCGGCTGTGGCCATTACCACACTGGGCGCACTGTTCCTGTACGTCTACGGTTCCTGGCAGATTTTTGCCGGCCTGCTGGCCGACCGCTTTGGCGGCTTGCGCATGTTGTTGATCGGCGGTTTGCTGATGACGGTCGGAGCATTGATATTTCCGCTCGCGCGCTCCCTGCCCCTGCTTTACACCACCCGCGTACTGGTGGCATTCGGTGCCAGCTTCATGTATATCAGCCTGATCAAGGAAATTGACACGCTGTTTGATCGTAGGCATTTTGCCATGTTATTGAGTGTGACGCTCTTTTTCGGTTATTCGGGTGGGTTGTTCGGCACGCTCCCGCTGGAGCGGGCCGTTGATTGGTTCGGCTGGCGCGCCTCGTTTCTTGGCGTAGGTTTGCTTACCGCCGGCGTCCTGCTCGGTAATGTCTGGCTGATGAAAAGAATCCGACGCCCGGAACCTCCACACCGTCGCGCGCTCCGCCTGTTCATCAAGGATATCATCCAAAACCGGTGCGGTTGGTACATTATTGTTCCCAGCGCCATTAACTTTTCGATTTATTTTTTATTCCAGGCTTCCATTGGCAAGAAAATGCTGTCGGACGCCTGCGGGGCCAATTCGGCCCAGGCCGCCGCCATTATGTTCGGCATGTTGCTGACGACCATGGTCTTTACGTCCTTGTCCGGATTCCTCTCCCGACTGATCGGCAACCGCCGTAAACCGCTAATTATCGGCGGGACCAGCCTGACCCTTGGCGCGCTCACGTTCATGCTCTGGGTACTGGCGCATCCATCCGACACGGCGGGACTGATGGCGGCAGGCTGTGTTTTACTGGGGATCAGCGTCTCGATCTCGCCGCTCTTAACCAGTACGATGAAAGAGGTCAATCCCGAGGAGGCGGCCGCCACCTCGGTGGGCTTAATTAACTGCCTGAGTTACCTGTGCGTGGCGGCCACCACCAACCTGGCCGGCATGGCGATGGACGCGTTTCGCGAACAGGCCGTGGTCACAACGCAGGCCATTATTTATCCGGCCAGCGCCTATCGCATGATCCTGCTGGGGTGCCTGATCGCCGCGGCGGCGTCCTGGATCAGTTCGCTCTTTATTTCCGAAACGCGAGGCCTGTGTACCTACCGGCAAAGGTTGCGTTTAAGGTTGCGTTTTTGATTGATTACTCAAGCAAGTATGGCATATTATATCTGACAGCAAGAAAGAGCGAAGTGAAGCACCCCGCGCCAAAGTGCGGATATCTGTGCGGAGCTCCGCCGAAGCCAACCCGGCGTCGCCCGTTGGGCTATGCCGGGTCGCCTTGTCATTCTCACCCCCGCGGCAAGCCGCGGAGCACTTTGGCGAAGGCGAGTCACGCAAAGGTCTTATGGGCAAACCTCAGCATCATCTGGTTGTAGAAGTGGGTCCGGACAAGGGGCTCACCATCACCGTTCCGCCCCACGGTATTCGGGTGGGACGCTCATCCAACAATGACGTGGTGCTCAAAGATTCTGTCATGTCCCGCTTCCATTGCCGGTTTTTTTTCAAACCGGACGACGGCCTGTGGGCGGAGGATCTGGGCAGTGCCAATCAAACCCTCCTGAACCAGGCCCCCATGCACGTGGCGCGACTGCATGTCGGCGACCATCTGGTCCTGGGTGATACCACCATTAAGGTAGATAACGACAGCATCCTGGATGCCACCACCACCCGCAAGCTGTTCGACTCGCCGGTAGCGGAGGGGCCAGCCGACGGCAAGATTGAATTCCGCCACGCCTCCAACGGCAAAGAACCCGGCCGCAAGCCCTTGCGTGCGGCACTGATGACCCTGCTTATCCTACTGGCAGCGTTTGGCGCTCTGCTGTGGATTTACAAAACAACACCACGCGTCCGTGACACAGCCGAATCCAAGCCCTCCGACACCGCCCGCGTGCAAGCGCTGAGCATTTCCTACGAAAAAGTCCAGGCCGATGCCAAGAACATCTTCCGGTACGTGCTGGAACTGGAAGCCAATGAGCTTTCCATCCAAATCACCGACCTGCAGAATAAACGCCAGGTCGCCGGGCAACAGCACCGCCAAGTGGCCCCCGAAATATTGCAAAGCCTATCCGACACTATCGAACAAGCCGATTTCTTTGCACTTAAGGAATCCTACCAGGGCGTTGCTACGGATGTCTGGGATCTAATTGACCTGAGCGTGACCATCAATCGGAAAACCCACCGGGTATGGGTACTTAACACCCATGAGCCGGAAGCGTGCAAGGCCGTCCGGGAAGCCATCGAGGAATTTGGGCAGAACGAATTGGGGCTGGCCGCGCTGGCGATGGCGCCGGAAAAGCTCATAGACATGGCACGCGCCGCATCGCTGTTAGGACGTAGTCTGTACGATCAGCGCGAAGTCAAGCACGACAATCTGGCCAATGCCATCCGATCACTGCATGAAGTCGAGTGGTACCTGGAAACGATTGAACCCAAGCCCGATTTTTATGCCAGTGCCGTGGTACTGCGCACGGAGGCCGAACGCGAAATGCAGGCAAGCGGTAACGACCTCATGTTCCTTGCCGAGCGTGCCATCCGCCTGAAGGACTGGAACGAGGCCGCGCTCCAGTTGCGCCTGTTGTGTGAAAAAATCCCGGACCGCGCGGACAGCCGTCACCAGAATGCCCGCAAGAAACTACTTGCCGTGGAACGCCATCTGAAAACGAAATAACATGCAGGAAAAATTAATTAGGCGGCTACGCCATAACTTTTCTGGATTCCCGACCCAGGCTACGCCGGAGGCTTCGCCGAGGCGAGTTAGATCGGGAATGACAATTACACGCCACCACTCTGTCATTCCCGCGCAAGCGGAAATCCAGTCTCAACCTTGAAATTCCTATGCATAAATTCAATTTAATCCTGCTGACCGCTACACTGACGGCCGGACTAATGCTCTCGGCCTGTCGGCTGGATCGTGACACCTTGCGCGGCGGCCAGTTGTACGTAACCTCCACTCCGGCGGACGCCACCTTGATCTGTGACGGCGTCAATATGGGCCAGACACCGGCCACCGTCATGGATGTGACCGCTGGCGAGCACTTGCTGATCCTGCGCAAGAGCGGCTATCGGGAGGTTCGTAAAACCGTGGTGACGCAACCGAGTGAACGGCAATCCGTGGATTTGAAGCTGGAACCGCAGACCGGCCTGCTACTGATTTTGTCCACGCCTTCCGGAGCGGAGATTGACTTGGACGGCGTCAGCGCGGGTAAAACGCCGCTGTACCTGCACGATACTCCGTTCGGCCAGCATCGGATCACGGCCAGTGTACCTGGCCATCTGCCCCGCGTAATTACCTTGACCGTGGCGGATCAAGTCCCACAGAAAATCGAGATTAACCTGACGTCGGATTCCGCCCGGATCCTGGTCGAAACCGCACCGACCGGCGCGGTGATTACGCTTGACGGGGCCACCATCGGCAAAACACCGCAGAACCTGCCGGCCATTGCCAGCGGGACACACACGATCGAACTCGCCTTGCCGGGGTATTCCCCGTTCCAAAAAGAGTTTAGTGTACAGGCTGGCGACCAGCGCACCATCAAAACGACACTGGCTCCCCTTCCCGGCAAACTGACCGTGCTGTCCACACCGCCGGCTGCGCGGATTTATTTGAATGACCAATACAAGGCAGAAACCCCGCACTCCGCAGATGTACCGGCCGGCCAGTACGCCATCCGCGCTGAAGCCCGCGGCTTCGATCCACAGACGCGCACGAACAGGGTGGTGATCGGCACGGAATCCGTTGTGGAGTTCAACCTGGTAAAGAGCAGTGGCACCATCCTGATTTCCACCGAACCGCCGGGCATTGGCGTTTACATGGACGGTGAATTACGGGGTACTACGCGGGGCCAGCGTTCGATCTCGGAACAACTACCGATTGATTTCGTCCCGCGGGGCAAGCGGATGCTCCAGTTCACGCGGCCGGGCTATTTTAATATCACCCGGACAGTGGATATCCAGCCCAAGCAGACGGTGATCCTCCATGAGAAACTGCAACTCCGGCCCGTGCCGTTTGTACCAAGCATAATTATACGAACCGGCCAAAACGCCGAAGACACTTTCCGAGGCATTGTTCGGGAACGGTTTGATAACGGCAACATCAAACTGGAAATCGAACCGGGCATCTTTAAGACATTCACCCCGCCCGAAATTATGTCCATCGAGAGCATTACAAACGCCGTGGCGCCATAAGGCGGAGCGTTACACGCAACCCAATTGCGGATTACGAAGAAAAATATCCCGCGTCAAGGCATCGGCAGAGCGGGCATGCCCATCACCGTATAGTCCGCAGGCGGACTGAATACGGCATCGGAAATCGGTGCTTTCGAAAGACTTTGGAGCTCCGTCCGGCTTGTCACAGGCTTGTCCTTTGTAAGTACGGTGGATTCGGACCGCACAATGAGCCCCTTCATGGCGGCCAAGCCTCCAAAGCTTGTTGCTTTGAAGGCATCCTGCGCATAAACCCGAAAAGGTTCCATCTCCGAGGCGTCCGAAGCGTTAGCTATCCAGCATCGGATCGTCGTGCCGCCGCCCGATGAGCCGGCATATTCTTCGCAGGTGTATCCGTTAATGGCCTGAACTTTACCGGTTTTTTGAATTACCGATTTGTCCTGGCCGGTAGCCGTCTCCGGCGCTGATAGAGCCAGCATGCTTTGCATGAACTCCAGCGGCATGACCATGACTTGTTTCTGCTTGTGGTCCAGGAAGAATAACTTCTTGGACTTCAAATCAACAATGGATGATATAAGCTTATCCGAAAAATCAATGCGCGCCTTCTGACCTTTCATTTTCATGGTCATCGTGGAACCTTTACCCGACTCCGTGGGCATGGCACTGGTTTCCAGAGTATGAACCACGGTCAGATCCGCCAGCGCCACGCTCACCCACAATGCCAGCCAAAAACCGACAATCAAAATCTTCATAATTATTCCTTTCTTGAGTTCCTTGGGCAAACTGTCTTCCCTCTTCAGTCTTTCGTCTTTAATTTTTTCCAGTCTGGCATCTGGCGTCCGTCATCCGGCGTCTCTTTTCGGGGCGACGTGGCGTCATCCGTCGTCCCTGCTTCGCCAAGGCTTCGCAGGGCAAGCTGTCCTCAGTCTTCACTCCGCCTCCAGCAGTTCCAGTCTTAACATATTGAGGGCTGCCTTTGCCGCGCGCTCCCGGATCATGGAGCGATCACCCGACAATAAAAAACGTTTTGCCACCACGCGGGTTTGACCGGCCACAGCCGGTGTGCCGGCCACAGCCGGTGTGACGGCCACAGCCGGTGTGCCGGCCACAGCCGGTGTGACGGCCACATGTTTCCCCAGGCCGATCCAGACGGTGCCCACCGGTTTTTCCGGCGAACCGCCCTCGGGCCCGGCCACGCCGGTCAGCGCCAGCGCATAATCGCCCCCAGATCGCTGTAAAGCTTCCTCCGTCATTTGCCGCACAACCTGTTCACTTACCGCGCCCTCCCGGGCAATGAGATCGTCCGAAACCCCCAGGGCCGCGGTCTTCATGCGATTGGCATACACGATCCACCCGCCCAGGAACCAGGCGCTGGAGCCCGGTACTTCCGTTAGCATCGCTGCCACCAGTCCCGCCGTACAGCTCTCGGCCGTTGTCACGGTCCGATGCCGCGCATGCAAAATCTCACCCACGACCACCGCCAGCGACACCTCCCCTTCGCTGAAAACGGACGTGCCCAGCTTCTGTTTGACGACGCTCACGACGCAGTCCAATTCAGTTTGGGCCTGCAAGCGTGTCGGAAAATCACTGCGGATTCGAATGGACACGATGCCGGCTGAAACCGTTGTACCGACCATCGGATTCCGATCCCGCCGCATCAGGTCACCCAGCGCTTCGCCCACCATGGATTCGCCGATACCGAAAGTATTAATCTTTCGCGTCAAAATAGTCCGTCCGGCCTGGGCGGCGATCAAGGGCGCCAGATGCTGCTCAAACATGGCCTTCATTTCGAATGGAACGCCGGGCATGGCAAAGACCAGCGCGCGTCCGATTGCCAGGCGCAGTCCCGGGGCCGTGCCCTGCGGATTATCGAGCACCATGGCGCCCGCGGGAGCCATGGCCTGCTGACGATTGCTTGCGGTCATCATGCGGCCACGGTCTTTAAAAAACTGCTCGATCCTGGCTAGCGACGGTGCATGCAGAACCAGAGGCGCACCGTGGAGCTCAGCCAAAGCTTGCCGCGTCAAGTCATCCTGGGTTGGCCCAAGTCCGCCGGTGATTACCACCCACTCGGCCAATTCCGTTGCCAACCGCACGGCTTGGACAATTGCCCCTTGGTCATCCGGCACGGTCAAGTGCGACCGGGTCAAGATGCCCATTTCCGCCAGCCGTGCGCTGAGCCAGGCGCTATTGGTATCCACAACCTGCCCCAGGGTCAACTCATCGCCCACGGATATAATGATTACCTGCATGATGAAATATTTTAATTATTTCAGCAGTTGTACCATGATCACCGAATAGCGGATATCGTCCACTCCCGGTACAATCCGCATAAACGGCCGCCGGCCAATCGGCCGCCGGCCGCGGCGCGCGAAACCCATTTTTTCAAAAAGTGCAAGTGCCGCCATATTATCCTCTCGCGCACTCAAATGCACGCCGGGAATACCGGCCGCGCGCAACTGGGCCAGAAATTGATTGATGAGCTGGCGGCCAATACCCTGCCCTTGCATCCCCTGCCGCAAATTAATATGCAGATGGGCGGGATATCCGGCCAGCGGCATTGCCCGATGACCCAACGACCGCCACCAGATTGGCAGATTGCATCGGATCAATCGCCGCGTGGATGCGGTCCGCCAGGTTCCCCGCCAGAATGCCTTGAATAATGCCCGCGGCACAATACCCCAGAACATGATGCGTTTAAACACCCCGGTGTCGCGACAGCCCGTCAGGTAGCCCACCACCTCGCCGGTAATGACCGGCCCACCGGCGATGGCCGGCCGCTCGGCCACCCAGGCCGACTCGGGCTCGAAGTCGGTATAATAATTCATCAACAGGTCAGCGATCAATTCCCGGTCCTCGAAAAACGCCTCCACCGGCGATGGCCGGTCCACCGGCGATGGCCGGTCCACCGGCGATGGCCGGTCCACCGGCCGTCCGGCATCTGCCGTGTCACAGCAAATTCGGCGCACTGCCACTCGGTCTCCGGCAGCGTATGGTCGAATGATCCACGATGCATGCATGACAGGTTCCATAGGCCCCGATCAGGAATGGTTTATGGTTTCCGCCAGGCGGACCCGCCTCCGGCGGGAATGGTCAATAGGCAACACGGCCAAGACAAAACATGCTTAACCCCAAAGTTAAATACATAGCTGACGATATATCAAAACCGACTTGAGTTTACCTTGCCAATTTAGACCTCGTGGCCCTTCGGAAAAATCTGTGTGGCAATTCATTTCTCCTCTGCCATTTACCATCAACCATTAACCATTTTGCATTCTTCATCAGCGGCCACCTGCTCCCACTCGGCATACAGGATCTTCAGGGATTCCACTACCTGCGTTAGTTCGCGGTTCAGCTCCATCGGTTTTCCGGGCGTGGTGTAGGTGACCGGATTTTCCAATAGGGCGGCCAGCGTTTTTTGATGCATTTCGAAACGCTCGATATCCGCTTCCAGGCCGGAGCGTTTCTTTTCGCGTTCGCGGCGCCTTTTTGAGCACGCCTGCCGGGTTTCCGCCTCAAGGCGCCGCTGGGTTTTGCGCGTAGGACCATCTGGTTCGGTGGGACGGCCATCAGTCAATCGACTGTCGGTCAATTGACCGTCGGCCAATCGGCCGCCAGCCGTCAGGGCGCCCCGTTCGGACAGTGCCTGCGACCGATCGAGATAATACTGGTAATCGCCGGCATACGGCGTAAGCCGTCCTGCATGGATATGCAAAACGGTGGTGGCAATGGAACGGATGAAGTACACATCGTGACTGATGAACAGCAGGGTGCCTTTATACTGCCGGAGGGCGCCGATCAGGGCCTCGATACTGGCCATGTCGAGATGGGTGGTGGGCTCATCCATCAGCAGGAAATTCGGCGGATTGAGCAACAGTTTTACAAGGGCCAGCCGGCTCTTTTCGCCACCGCTCAACACGGAGACGCGCTTGAACACATCATCGCCGCGAAACAGGAACGAGCCCAGGACGGACCGCGCGTTTTGTTCGCCCACCGGATGGGACGCATCGAGCACTTCCTCCAGCACCGTCCGTCCGGCATTGAGCATATCAATGCGATGCTGGGCATAGTAACCGACCTTAACGTGCAGGCCGATTTCGCGGATGCCGCCCTGAACTGGGATTACGCCGGCCAGCAGTTTCAGCAGGGTGGATTTACCCGAACCATTCGGCCCAACGAGCACGGTGCGCTGACCGCGTTCCACGCTCACATTCAATCCCTGGTACACCAGGACTGGGCCGTAGGCCTGGTGAACATCGGTCAGCGTGGCAACTTTCAGCCCAGTCCGCGGCGGCTGGGGCCAATGAAACGCAATCGTTCGATCCACGGCGGCAGGCGCCTCAATTTTTTCCATGCGTTCAATTTGCTTCAACTTGCTTTGGGCCTGGGACGCCTTGGTGGCCTTGGCGCGGAAACGGTCGGCAAACCTCTGGAGGGCCTCGATCTCCTTCTGCTGGTTCTTATAAGCCGCCCATTGCTGTTCATGGCGCATGGTGCGCTGGGTCACATAGGCATCGTAATTGCCGCGGTAGCGGATGATACGCTCCTGGGCGATTTCGAAAATACTGCCGACCAGCTGATTGAGTAATTCGCGGTCGTGGGAGATCATCAGGATGGCGCCGGGATAGGTTCGCAGATAATCCTGGAACCAGATCAAAGATTCGATATCCAGATGGTTGGTGGGTTCATCCAGCATCAGCAGGCCGGGTTCCTGCACCAGCAGGCGCGCCAGGTGGGCGCGCATGATCCATCCGCCGCTGAGCGTGCTCGTCGGCCGCTGAAAATCCGATTGGCGGAAGGCCAGCCCAGCCAGGATCCGCTGGGCTTTCGGTTCCAGTTCATAGAGGCGCCATTCGTCCAACCGGGCCTGGGTGGCATGCCAGGCATCGCTGTTCGGTTGTTGCGTGCGCAAGATGTTCCGCAAGGTCGTGATTTCCGGCGAAACCGTCGTTGCCAGTTCAAGGACTGTTTCGTGGCCACTGGGCTCGATTTCCTGGGG
>VSJD01000077.1 GCA_008636095.1 Kiritimatiellota bacterium
AAGGTACCCCACTGCCACGCGATTCCGGAAAGCCACCGTGCCTTCGTCCGATTCCAGGTCGCCCAGGATGAGACGGAACAGGGTGGACTTGCCTGATCCGTTTGGTCCGACCAGCCCGATCCGGTCGGATGCCTTCACATGAAACGACACGCCACGGAACAAGGTGCGCTCGCCGTACGATTTACTGAGATGTGAAACGGTGAGCATGCAACAACCACTTTAATTCGCCTTTTTTACAGTTTCCAGCCTTTGAGAACCAAGCGACTGAACGCTTGATTATCACAGATTGGCAGGGGAAACAAGACGACGATGTGTGCCCTTAGTAAATCTAATTATGGCAAGGGTTGTTGCCGGTGGATGCACCAATGAATTACCCCTCCGGTAATTCTTTTATCACGCGCCCGTTCATGGCTGCCGTGCCTCCGCAAGGATGATTGCAAGCGTCGCTTTTACGCTACATGATTAACCGGTCAGCGTCGCGCCCAGCCGGCGGCAAGCATGGCCAGATAGTTTTCTACCGGTACATAATCCGCAATACTGTTGCCTGATCCCAAGGCGTAGCCGCCATCCGCGCCACATTCATCAATCAATTGATTGGAAAACCGGGTAATTTCAGCCGGCGAACTTCGGCAGAGACGATCTACATCCAGCCCGCCTAAAATAGCAATGCGGCTGCCGTATTTTTTCTTCGCCTCCTGAACCGGCATAATTGCATCCTCGTATGAATGTTTGGCGTCTATGCCGACCTGATTGATCAAATCATCCATGATCGCCGCCAGGTTGCCGCAGGAATGCATCAGGCAGGGTTTGTCGTAGCGATGCGCAATTTCAACCAGTTTTTTATGCCATGGAAATACGAATTCCCTTAAATCATCGGGGGCGATCAGGGTTTGCGTCTTAAAACCCAGATCATCACTGATGACCACGGCGCCGACGTCTTTAATCCGTGCCATCCCTTCATAAATATGAAGATATAAACGTCCGATCCGGTCAAACAAGTCGGCCACCAAGCGACGATCATCCGCCAGAAAAAAACAAAGGGTTTCGTAGCCGCACAACTGTTCGGCCATTTCGAAAATTCCGCCGGTCTGACCGATCATCTTCATGCCGGACGGCAGGACCTTGCCAACCTCCTCAAATTCGGTGAATGTAACCTGAGCAGGTTTTGGCCATTCATAGGTTTCAAAACCGGCCCGGTCCTGAACGGGATACCCCTCCCGCCGGTCAACGAGATTGCCCCGTTTCGCCGGCACCCCCGGCCATACCGGCACATAGTCATAACCGGCCCGGTAATAAAATTCCACGGTGTCGATCCGCGTTGTAACCTTCTTGCCCAGGAGGCGTTCCATGACCGGGGTATTGGCGAATAGCTCATAGAATGGAACATAAGCCGGCTTGCCGTCCCGGAACAGCACCTGGCGCAGTTGTGTGAAATCCGGATTGGGCTTGATGCCAATCGAGTCCAGTGTCTTGCTCATTAATCCTCCTGCGTGTTGTCCTTCAGGCGATTTGATCTTTACGAGTTTTTATTTAATGTCGCACAGGGCCGGCTCAACCGTGGTAAGACTTGGCGGCGTCATAGAGTGCCAGGACATTCTCCGGGGGCGTGCCGTGTAAAATTGAATTGGCGGTGGCGGCCACGATCCGGGGCGCGGCGGCCCGCATACATTCAGTGATCCGGTCCCGGATTTGCTGCGGTGTTCCACGCATCATTAAGTCACAACTGACGTTTCCCATCAGGACCAGCTCAGGAAACCGGGAACGCAGTTCATCAAAACGCATGCCCGCGTCATAATCACATTCATAATAGGCATGCGGCTTGGCCCAGCCGAACAGGGAATCCGCCACCGGCCATAAGTTACCGTCGGAACGCATGATATAATATAAGCCCAGTTCCCGGCACTTATCGAAAATTTTCTTCCAGCGCGGGGCCATGATATTCTTGAAAAAAACAGGCGAGTAAATCGGGCCGGTATTAAACGCAAAATCACCGCCTCCATTGACCAGCACAACCCCGGCTTTTTTCTGGGCCTCAAGATGCGCCAGGATACTTCGAATGTTCAAATCAAGCCATTCGCCGATCAGGTCCGGTTCCAATGCGGTGGCTTCGAGCCAGCCGGTCTTCATTGGTATAGCCATACCGGATGATCCCGCCACCACAAATTCATTTCCCAGCTCACGCTGTGACCGCTCCAGAAACGGATCCAGGACCAGGGGCGTCGGGGACGCCGACGAAGCTTCTTTCAAAGTCCGGCGGATATATTCACACACCTCGTCGCAGCTATCCCATGATTGGCTGGATTTCACCAGGCCATAGGTTCTGGATGCCGGGTCAAATTGATACAGGCTCCAGTCTCCGTCCGGGTTGCCGTAAAGAAAAGTGTATTCGTCAACCTGCCGTATGGGGCGCGCATTCATCCTCCACGGCAGATAAAAAATATCAAAATCAAAATACCGATGGAGCGCGATCGTATCCTGATAAACCTGTTCCACGAAGTCCTCGTGGGCTGCTTCGCCTTTCAACCAGGCCAGTGATTCCTCATAATGCAATTCAGTCGAACCGACATGCACGGACCGGCCCAGAATGGCTCCGGCCACGGAAGAAGCAAACGCCTGCTCACCGATCGGGATTCGATCGGGCCATTCTCCCGAAAAAACCGCATGAATTCGCCGGTGACGCGCACCGGGGGCTACCTGTTTTTGCTGAAACATAATATGATCTCATTATGATTACTCAAATTTAGCGAATCAACAATGCTGTGTTTTATATCTCCCGAATTCCTTGCCGGCTGCGTACATCGCCTCGATGTTTTCGATCGGCGTGCAGGGTGCCAGGTTGTTGGCCTCCCGCAGGACGAACCGGCCGCCTTCCATGATGCCTGATGCGCAGATCCGCATGACCTCTTTGCGGATCTGCTCCGGCTTGCCGTCCTTAAGCAGCATGATCGTGGGTCCGCCGTTAATCTGCACGTTCGGCCCGAGTTCCTGACGCATTTTACCAAAATCCACCGGAAATCCGGTGTCGAATGATTGCACGTTCAAGTGGTCACGCAAGAACTTGAAATGCCGGGTGGCATCGCCGCACAAATGGATGGATACGGGACTTCCGTCGCTGAATTCGTCAAACATGCGCTTGTGATACGGAAAGACAAACTGCTCGTAATCCCGGGTAGAGATCATGGCGATGGCGTCGTCGGCAAACCCCCAGGATCCTTTGAATTTACCCTTGTCCAGCGCATCCGGGTTGCGCGCCCAGCGCCACTGACGGATGGCCTTAATCCGCCGGATGGTATTTTCGGTGATGAAGGACATGAGATCGTGGTAATACTTCGGATCCTCGTACATATCGAGGCAGACCTCGGCAGCGCCGCGTAGTTTATAGGCCACGTCAAAAGGACCGTCGGTCCCCTCCCCCGGAATCGTGACCGGCGGCTTGACGGGTAAGCCCTCAAATTCCATCCGGGGGCATTGCGCGTGCATGTAGTCGAAGAACTCCATGGCTCGGCCCAGCAGTCCGCCGTGCAGGGCATCCGGCTCCTTGAGCTGGTAGAGCTTGCTTTTGTCCTCCTTCAGTATTTCACTGGTGTCCGGTACGTCATTACCGAAATAATGCAGGGGACAACCCAGCCACCCCGCCTCGTAGGAGTTCTGGAAATCAACGCAGACCTGCCAGCCGTTTTTGGGCGGGCCCATTTCGTTGTCGCAGACCAGGTTATACCGGCACCATTTCTGGAAAGCCAGCTGGCACTCGATCTGCGCCTTGGGATTCTTGAAAAAGTCTTCAAAGATATGGCCGGTGGTATTGATCTCCGGATTTTGGAATAAATTACGAATACTACCGGCGGCCGTAATCGGAATCCGGATGGGCTTGCGCTGGTAGAAGGCGTCCCAGACTTTGCGGCATTCCTCATTGTGTCGCTCGAAGTCTATTTTCCGTTTTAAGAAACTGCCCATATCGATTTCCTTTCTAATGAATCATCAGTTCAACCGGATTACCTTGCCTTGCATCGAAGATCGATAAATACCATCCAGCATCTTTAATAAATCCAATCCCGGGCTGGCCGGGGCAAGCGACTGCGCATCATTGATGATCCATTCCGCAAAATACTGGAATTACGACGGGTACTTTGATTCTTCAAGACCCGGTGTCTCCGCCGCCGTTAATAGAACAATAATTTTTTCATCAAGACCAGCAATTTTCAGTTATCCATCGCTACAAACAACTCGGGGCTATCTGGCCTTCAGGTGGATCGCGATTAGATCGTGGGCGGCAATCACGGTTTCGATTTCGGCCGGGTTGGAAAAGCGGCGTCCCGATTCGAAATCGTACGCTTCGTAACGGAACGGGACCGGCGTTCCCACTCGATTGCCATCGTTATCTCCCACCTCGACTTGTGAGATGCGCACGTTTTGCGGGTGGGGAGAATCATTGAAAACAAAAATGGCGCGATCATCTCCCTTGATCCAAACCGCGTAAGGAAGCGGTTTGTCGAGGCGGACGAGATAGTCCGTTCGAGTTCCATTCACGAAGAACTCTTCGAAATTCGCGACGAGTTCAACGCCTTCGCGGACCAGGGACCAGGTCTGGGCATCGAACGTCGGCAACCAGATGTAGATTTGCACGCCATCTGCGTGACAGTACGCGATTGCTTCGACGAGGTGGTTTTTGGCAAGCACATACCGCGGTGCTTGGTCCCAGTTTGAAATCGCGCTCAAGACTGGAACGCGTCTTTTGGTTTGCGCGCCAAGGGACGAGCGCATGAGTTCGACATCGGCTCTGCCCAGCAGCCCCGTCAACGGCCAATGCGGCCGGCAGTAAACGTCAATCACGCGGCCCGCTTCGGGGGGGTAGACGCCGAAAAATTCGCAATCGCGCCAGCGATTGCCTTTCACAAAGCAGACGCTTCCGCTATAAAGATAGAACTCCGCCGCCGGGTTTGCTTCGCGGACGGCTTTGCGAATGCTATCCCAATACTCTGCCGTTTGGTGCCCGCGAAACTTGCACCAGGCAAGCGGCTGTTGGCTGAGGATGGCCCCAGCCGCTCCTGAGAGCTTGGCGTAAGGATAGCCAGGCTGAATTGGTTGGGCGTACGCGGTTACTTCCTCCAGTTTCGCTGCCTCAACGAATTTCCGAAAGGCTTCGACACATTCAGGACAGAAGCAGCGGGCTTGTTTGAGCCGAAAATTTTTGCCATCATAGGCCAGGCCCAGGAAACTTCCGATTTCATAATCGTAGAACACGCCGTCCCAATGATTGATCTCCGCTGCTTTGGTCAAGAAGATGAGCCACTTTTGCCAAAAGTCGCATTGATTGCTGAGCATCTTTTGAGGACACAGCATTGATTCCGATTCGTTGCCATGGGTAGAAACGGCGGGTTTACCCACGGCGCTCATGGCGTGGAATTCGGGATTTTCCTGCAAATAGGCCTTTAGCCCCGTTGCCAGTTCGCTACCCACGTAAGGAAAAATCTGCAGGCCGGCTTTGCGCAGCTTTGCCTCCAGCGGGTTTTTCGCGGGGGTGCTTTCGACATTGCCATTGCACGATGGGTGCCAGGGCGAGGAAACCAGTTTTGTAAAATGAGCTTTCACTCCCGCCGCTTTGGTGATGTCAATCAAGGCGTTTTGCACATCTTCGGTTTGGAAGCCAAGGCCTTCCTCCGCTTGGGACCAAATGGCCACCTGAAGTTTTCGCGGCGTTTTAGGCAAGCGCGGAACCACCTTGATTGGCAGTTCTTCTTCGGAACACCGGACGGCCGTACCGGCCTCTTCAAATTCGTAATGGCACGAAAGCCTTAGTTCCTTCTGCGGGCTTTCTTTGAGTCGCAAAAACACCGGAGCCCAGACGTATTCCGGGGCGGACGCCAGCACGCGTGAACGCGCTCGAAGCTTGAATAAGTATTTTGTTTGGGGCCGTAGCACAATGGTCCCCAAGACCATTTTTTGCTGAATCTTGCGCTGACTTTCGGGAATGCTCAAGCGCATGAAACCGTGCTCCCCTTCGCGTTCGAAAGTCAGCGATGCGGTGGACGAAACATTTTGAGGAAGCCCCTCTTTAAAGTTACAGCTGAAATTGGTTTCCCATCCATACGATCCCTCGCTCTGAATCTCGACCTGGTCAAGATCAACGGTTCCATAGCTCTGTTCGACTGCCGTGCTGCCGAAGAGTGCGGGCCAACGCATGAGCGAAATAATTACATCGCGCGGCTGTAAATCTTCGGCGAAATATTCGGCCCGGTATTCCGTCCACTCCTCAGAATTGCCAATATCAATCAAGGGGCGGTGCAGGTAACGATCTTTTCCGCTGAGCCAGAGACTTACACCAGTTATGCCCACGCCCGCGTAAGAAAGCGTATAGCGGTTGCGTCCGTCATTGGTCTTTTCGTGTGCAATCTTGGTCGGATACAACGATGCGGTAAGGGATCCGCTGAACTCCTGGTTGAGGCGCCAAGGAGGCGTGAGCAGCTCGATTTCGGCCGGAACGGTAAGAATGTATCGAAAGTTTGTGATTTTTGACGGGTTCTTCCATCCGGACATTGGCAAGCGAAGATATTGAACCGTGTTTTCCGGGAACAGCAGGGGCCGCTTGAGCCAGAATATATCGACCTCGTTTGAGGATATTTCCGCCTTGACCGCCAGATTGCCTGCCATCAGAAGAGCCAAGCTGAAACCGATGATTCGAGTGGGTCTTGCAAAACTCCCCCAAACAGGTGAATTAAGCGTTCTTGAATTGCCAACTGAATTTCTTCGTCGAGTATACATATCTGGTTTACTCTTTTAGGTTTGCTTTATGTTCGCTGTTATCTTCTTTTGTTATCCTGGCTTCTTCTCCATTTTTTTTCAGACGTTCTTCATTGGCGTCGTACAAAGAAAGCGACAATCTCCGCATCCTTGGTCGATTTGAAACTGTCAAGATGCCATTTGCCGATGCCCAGTCCGATAATGCCAACTTTAACTTTGTTCGCTTTTTCTCCGTCCCAGCTTAAAATTGATCCAGGAACCGTTTCGCTTCCGCAATATCTTTAGCCGGGTCTTCGCCAACTTCCCGCTCAATCACATAAAAACCGTTGTACCCGATCGCATCCATGGCCTTTATGTATTCCGGGAAATTCACGTCTCCCCGGCCGAGCGGCTGTTCTTTGCGTCCCTGGGCGTCTTTTTCCTTCCGGCCATCTTTGGCATGCGTGTGGACGATGTAATCTTTCAGTTCGGCCACGCCGCCGATGCAGTCAAAACCGTTCATTACCAGATTCGCGGGGTCATAATTGACTTTGATCGCGGGGATCTGGATGGTGTCCAGGAACCGTTTCATGGTTGACGCCGGCTCAGGCCCCGTCTCGGTGGCCAGGACCACGCCGATCTTTTGGCCATATTTGCCGATTTTCTCCAGGCATTTCCGCATGATCACAACGCTTTGGTCATTGAAATCCTCAGGAATAAACCCGATATGAGTCTGTACAATTGCAATACCCAACCGTCGGGTATTGTCCATAATCCGGCGGGTCCGTTCGACGCGGATCATGGCTTCGTGCTCGTCATCAACCGCAAATCCGCCAATGTCGCCACAGACCGCGGAAATCACAAGGTTATGATCCTTGAATATCCGGATGATTTCGGCTGCCTTTTTCTCGGAAATGTCCTCAACATTGATCTCGGGGGGCAGACTGGAAAGTTGAATGCCCGCCAGTCCGATTTCCTGCGCCTTGGCTAACGTATTTTTGAGGTCGAGTCGAAACGACGATAAAAACGCGCCCACTTTCAATCTGTTCATGTGCGGATTGCTCCTCATATTGTTAACCATCAACTTCAGAATCCATGTTGCGTATCCCGGTTGCCTGACAACGTTCCGGCAACTTGTTAACCAATTCAAGAAAATGGCGATAGTCGTCGGTAGTGTTAAATATCTCCCGCCGTTTGATCCCCCGATTGAGGATGTGATACCATTCCTCTTCTATATTGATACGCAGTGCTTTGGACATGCAGATGCTTTTATTCTTTAACCGCCCAAGCGTCAATTAGTTTGTTGAATATTGAGATTTGGGTGATCCAAAACCCCGCGCGTTCACATCAAAACTCCAGACGGAAGACGGTTTGGCTTTTGAATAATTGGGATCAAAACAAAACCAGGGGAAGCTCGCCGAAAAAAGCGATGTATCAAAACGGCGCTCTGTCATGGAGATGTATCTTTCCAGTCAAATAAGCCGCAAATCGCCTTATCCTTTTCCCCGGAAAGAGCATCATATACGGCTTGCGCATCCGTGTATGGCCGCCGGTGAGTAAGGAGCGGGGAGAAGTCAAGACGCTTTTGGCGCAGGTATTCCATGATCAACTCACGGTTACGGCGCTGCGTCCAGGGCGTGTAGGCGGTCTCAAATTCAGGGGAGTTGGGCTGATATGAACCTATCAGGGAAAGCTCTTTTATCTGCAACTCCGTATAAAGGTCCAGCGCCGCTTCGCCGTGCGGACACCCCAAAATTATAATACGTCCGCGATTGGCTGCCATTTTCAGGGCGGGAGGAATGGCCTTGACACTGCCGCTCGCCTCAACAACGATTTCGCAGCCGCGGCCCCCGGTAATATCGCGCATTGCTTCAACAATGTCCCCATCCCGGATATTGAGCGTTATGTCCGCACCGCCTTGCCGGGCCGCTTCAAGCCGCAAGGGATAAGCATCCACGGCAATTATAGTTCGCAGGGGAGCAAGACGAAGCAGTCTGACCGCAATTTGCCCGATTGCGCCCAAGCCCTGAACAAGCGCAACTTCGCCATATGCAGGCTTTGCGTCACGTACGCCGTGCAGGGAAATACTGCCAAGTATCGCAAACACAGCCTGTTCGTCAGGAACGCCGTCCGGAATGCGGTAGAGACAGTCAGGCGTGACAAGGTTCCGGCTTGCATGTCCGGCAAATGCCACGACACGCTCACCGGAAGTAAAACCTTTCAATCCTTCGGTTATCTTCTCAACTACGCCAACACTTGAATATCCGCAACCGTTTGGATAAGTCAATTTTCCCTCGCGGAACCTGGAATGAGTGCCTTCAAAAAAAGCGAGCTCCGTTCCCGGGCTTGTCAGACTATATGTTGTGCGAACAAGCGCCTGTCCCTGTTGAAAAGGTGGAAGCGCCTTTTCTCCGACCTTTGCCACGCGGGCAGACTCAAAATAGATATACTTGTATTTATCCATATTTTCCTTCATTGAAAAAAACCACCGCCGCAATGAGGAATCGCTCGCCATTGTCGAATGTAACCGCCGCGGCTGTTGACCCACAGCCGCATTCCGCGCAGGATCGGATGGCCGATCCTGTGGTCACAGACCGTGGCCGGAATCTCCCCCAGTTTACGCGATCACAGCGGGATTGAATGTAGCAGAGCATGTCCCGAAAAGCCAGTTGAAAGAGGCGGCATGTCCCTTCACTCATTCTACTCGACACATGGTTTGAACATGATAGCATAAACACCGTTATGAGCACCCTCACAGATATTTCAGCAACGGCCCGCCAGGAGCTGACACAAGCCCGGCGGATCGTGGTGAAAATCGGCAGTCGGATCCTGGTCCAGCGCTCCGGACGACCGGAGATGCGCCGGATTCGTTGCCTGGTCCGGGAATTAGCCAAGCTTCGGCAGGCGGGTCGCGAAGTGGTCTTTGTCACCTCCGGCGCGATCGGCGCCGGCATGGAAGTCCTCGGCATGAAGCGGCGCCCGACCAACTTGCCTGAATTACAAATGGCGGCGGCCGTTGGCCAAAGCCGCTTGATGACACGCTACGACAAGCTGTTCGCCCGGGAACGGTGCAAGATCGGACAGGTGTTGCTGACGCATGACGACCTTAAACATCGCTCCCGGCACCTGAACGCGCGCAATACCATGCTGACCATGTTGAGTGCCGGCGTCATTCCGGTGGTCAACGAAAACGATGCCGTGGCAGTGGATGAAATCAAGTTCGGGGACAACGATCTGCTGGCATCGCTGGTGGTACACCTGATTGACGCCGACCTGCTGATTA
>VSJD01000076.1 GCA_008636095.1 Kiritimatiellota bacterium
TACTGACCACCACCGACGGATTGCGTGAGCCCGCGACTTCCGGACGTTCCCGGCGCGTGACGTTCCTGGAATCCGTTACGCCCGAGGTGCTGGAACTGGCATCTGGCAAGGGCAGCGCCCTTTCCACCGGCGGCATGGCCAGCAAATTGGAAGCGGCCCACGCCGTGGCTAAAACCGGCGCGGCAGTCGTTATTGCCGATGGCCGCCAGAGCGGTATCATCGGGAAGATTCTGGCGGGAGCCGACAAAGGCACCCTGATCCGACCCGCGGCTGATCGGTGTGCCGAATCCCTCACGGGGCGAAAACGCTGGATCGCTTTTTTCCATAAGCCCGAGGGGTCACTGATTATTGATGACGGCGCGCGGCGGGCCATCGAACGGGACGGTAAGAGCCTGTTGCCCATTGGCATCAAGAAGGTGGACGGCGAATTCGAGACCGGCGCTGCCGTGGACATCAAGATTGCGGATCAAACGCTGATCGCGCGCGGCCTGGTCTCCTATTCCAGCCACGACATCCGCTTAATCCAGGGACGTCGGACGGATGCCATCGCCGGAATTCTGGGAGTGGCGAATTACGAGGAAGTCATTCACAGGGATAATATGGCGGTACTGAAAATGTCGAATGATAAATGACGCATGGCGAATGCTCTGTTCTGACAACACCGACTTGTCCGCCATAGCTCTGATCCAAGGGGAGGAGCGACGGCGGAACGTCGAATGAAAGACCAAGACGTATTACCGAGAGGCGCAAAGAATGAGTCTGCATGATGATATGGTAGCCATGGGACAACGGGCCTTAGCCGCGTCGCGCGCGTTGGCACTCCTGAGCACCCGCCGTAAAAACGGCATCCTGCAGGCAATGGCCGATCAACTTGTCAGCGACAGCCCACACATTCAACAGGCGAATGTGGTGGACATGGAAGCCGGGCGGCAAGCGGGCCTCTCGGCCGCCCTGCTGGACCGATTGCATTTGACCAGCACACGTATCGAGGCAATGGCGCAGGGCTTGCGCAACGTGGCCGCCCTACCCGATCCGGTTGGGCGCACAATCCGACGCTGGGCGCGTCCCAGCGGAGGTGTCCGCCCCAGCGGAGGTGTCCGCCCCAGCGGAGGTGTCCGCCCCAGCGGCCTGCAGATTGTCAAGCGCCGTGTGCCGATCGGCGTGATAGGCATTATTTACGAGTCGCGGCCCAACGTAACGGCCGACGCCGCCGCACTCTGTTTTAAAACATCCAATGCCGTTATTTTGCGCGGCGGCAAAGAAGCCGCACGGTCCAACAGCGCGATTGTTCAGGCCATGACGACCGGCGGAGTCCGCAAGGGTTTGCCGGCGGATGCGATCCAGTTCATTCAAACTCTCGACCACGATGCGATCCGCGAGCTGGTGCAATTGGAAGGCCTGGTAGATTTGGTTATTCCCCGCGGCGGCGAAACCTTGATCCGGACGGTTATGGAAAATGCCCGCGTACCGGTGATCAAGCACTACAAGGGCGTATGCCACGTATTTGTGGACCAGAGCGCCGACCCTGAGATGGCGCTGGCCATTATTGAAAACGCCAAATGCCAGCGGCCCGGCGTTTGTAATGCCATTGAAAAAGTTCTGATTCACGAGGCCATCGCCGCCTCGTTCCTGCCGCGTATGGCCAAACAACTCCAGGCACGCGGCGTGGAACTGCGCGGGGATGAAGCCGCACGGCGAATCGTCCCCGCCATACACAAGGCAGCAGTAGCGGACTGGACGACGGAATACTTGGACTTGATCCTGGCCATCCGAGTTGTGTCCTCCGTCAAGGCGGCGGCAGAGCACATCAACCGTTACGGATCGCACCATTCCGACGCCATCGTAACCGCCTCAGCCACGGCCCAAAAGATATTCACCGACGAAGTGGATTCCGCTTGTGTTTATGTAAATGCCTCAACCCGTTTTACCGACGGAGGCGAATTTGGGATGGGCGCCGAAATAGGCATCAGCACCGACAAATTACATGCGCGCGGACCCATGGGACTGGAAGAACTCACCACGTATAAATACGTGATCCACGGTACGGGCCAGGTGCGGACATAGTTTATTTCAGCGAGGGTTCCTTGGCCTTGGGTAAGGTTACCGGCGCCGGTTGCACGGCCGCCCTTTCCGCCGGGGCGGACACCTCCGCCGGGGATTCAATCAGCACCGCGGGAGGTACATCGCCTTTTTTCTGTTTAAAATCCTTCGTCTCCAGCGGCAGTTTGGATCGCGGAATATCGTACGGATTAAATTCGCGACGGGGCGCGTTGATATCCGTAAGGTTCAGGTCATAGCGCCGGGCCAACCATTTCCATTCGCGATCGGTGAAATGGAACACAGGGTCCATGCCGTTAATCAGATCGGCCAACGACAGGGTCTTGAGCCGCGTCACATCAGCGCCCCATGCCGCTTCATCCTCCAGCAGGGCCGGAAGAGCATGGTCATCGCCGATCATGATGATCTGGCGCGGCCATTCGGACACGAAGCGGCGCTCGCGAAAATCATCAGGGCTCACATACTGCCACGCGCCGTTCGTCCAGACAAACAACAGGGGATTCGCCGCGCGTGCGTCCCCGCGACAGGACAGCACGACAACCGGGCGCATATCCGCCAGATCAAAAGCTAATTGCACCATGCGCGGACGTGCCGGCACGATCACGAGCGTCGTTTCTTGATTAAGCCTGGCCTTGGCCAAGGCCGAGGACCCTGCCAGCTCCATGCCGATACACAAGACAAGGCAACACAGCACCCGATAAACATGACGGACCATAGTTCACCTCCTCATTGATGACATTTGATAATTCGCACCAGGTCAATCCACCTGCAATGCTGTGCGTAGCACTCCTGCATCGCTATGCGATGCATTGCGGGCGGACAACGCCCATATTTCAGAATCAAATATATTCTAACCAAACACGGTTTTAAAAGCAATATCAATTTCTGCGCCCATGGTTCTGTTCTGCTCACTCTGCTCGGTCACCGCCTGCCTGCCAAAACCTTAACAGCGGATCATGCGCAGAAATTGACGGACGCGCGCTTCGATATCGGCGCGTCGGATGGTTTGCAGTTTTTCCAGGCTGAAGGCTTCCACCGTGAAGGACGCCACCATGGCGCCATAGACCATGGCGCGCCGAACCGTTCCCGGCGTAATCCGCCGTGCGCGTGCCAGCACGCCCATCAACCCGCCGGCAAAGGCGTCGCCCGCGCCGGTCGGATCATGAACCTCGTCCACCGGGTAAGCCGGGACAAGGACCAGGCCGTGTTTGGAAAACAGCAAACTGCCGTGTTCGCCTTTTTTAATGATGACATAACGTGGCCCAAGGGCCAGCACGCGCCGCGCGGCCTGCACCAGGTGCTCCTCGCCCGTCAATTCACGGGCCTCGGAATCATTAATCAGGAGCATATCCACCTGGCGGATTACTTTTAGAAGCGCGGGGCGCGCTGTTTTGATCCACAAATCCATGGTGTCGGCGGCTACGAATCGGAGCGCGCGCATTTGCGAAAGCACCCGGAACTGGAGTTCCGGCGCGATATTGGCCAGAAAGAGAAACGGACTTTCGCGATAAACTGGCGGCAGGTCGGGCGCGAAATCGGCAAAGACATTAAGGTCCGTGGAAAGCGTTCGCCGGTTGTTCAGGTTGCGTTCATAAACGCCCGACCAGCGGAAGGTCTTGCCATCGGCCGACTGCAAGCCCTGTTGATCAATGTGAAAGGTCCGGAAGGCCGCACGGTAGCGCGCCGGAAAATCACGGCCGACCACTCCCACCATGCCCGTGCTCGTAAAAAACGACGCCGCCGCGCACGCGTAGCTGACCGAGCCCCCCAGAATGTCGCGGCGTGTGACCGCCGGTGTTTTGATGGTATCCAAACCGATGGAACCCACCACAACCAGATTGACCGCATCACTTCCGTGGCGTAATTTCATAACAAGGTGCTTCTCCTCCTGTCATATGTTGTCGTCGCCCCGCCCATTGCATGGCGGATCGTTTGCACGCATAAGCATTGTGAAGGTTCGGGAGCGGAAGTCAAATATTTTTGTCCATTGCACAATTTGCCTGCTATGGTATCATTATTCTCAAATTAGCGGGCATACTGTCGTCTCCGGTAACCACAGGGTCGAAGGCAATGTGTGCATGGCGCACACCCCTTACGGGAAGCAGAAAGTTCTGATATGACGGATGCGGATAAATCAGGAATTGAGGCGGAACGGGTCACGCAAATTGCCTGCGCTGACTGCCGGAAACTGTTGGATGTTTCGCACCTGCCCTCCTTTTCGGAAATCAAGTGCCCCGCATGCGGCATGGCCCAGATCGTTCCCGCGAGGTTTGGCGGATTCTGGCTGATTGGACGGCTCGGCTTCGGCGGGATGGGCGTGGTTTACCATGCCATGGACAAGGACTTGGGTCGGCACGTGGCATTGAAGGTCATGAAGAAGGAACTGAGCGCCAACAGGGAATTCGTCCAGTCCTTCAAGCACGAAGCCCAGGCCGCCGCCGCCCTGAACCACCCGAATGTCGTGCAGATATATTCGTTTGGTCAGGTGGAGAGCCAGTTCTATATCGCCATGGAGCTGGTCAGCGGCGGACGTTTAGACGAGATGATTGCCGATGGAGTGGCCTTGGAAGAAACCCGGTCCCTTGAAATCCATTTACAGGTGGTCGCCGGCCTACGGGCCGCCAGCGATGTAGGCCTGGTGCATGGCGACATTAAGCCGGCCAACATCCTGTTCGGCCAGAACGGGGAAGCCAAGGTGCTGGATTTTGGTCTGGCCAGTTTTATTGGCCAGCAACAGCAGGGCGGCGCCGTCTGGGGCACGCCCTACTACATTGCCCCCGAAAAAGCGCGGGGCAAGCGCGTGGATTTCCGATCGGATATTTACAGCCTGGGCGCCACATTCTTTCACGTACTGACTGGCCAGCCCCCGTTTGATGGCGTCACCTCCACCGATGTGGTTATGGCGCGTCTTAATCAGCCGGCGCCCAACCTGCTGGATATAAATGCTGATCTGCATCCCGAAACGGCCGCCATGGTAGCTCGTATGCTGGAAGTGGACCCGACCATGCGCCACCCGTCGTATCCCGCTCTGCAGATTGACATGGAGGCGGCATTGGAGGCGTCCCGGAAACCGCTTAAAAAAAGCGTTGCTGCCAAGAAGGCCATGTTTGATTCCATGAGCCCCCGTCAGCCCAAGTTTAGCCGGAAGTTTTTGGTTCGTGCCGGCATAGGGTTGGCGGCGGTGGTCGTCGTGGCCGCTATCGCGGGTGGCGGATATGCCTACCATCGCCATCAACTTCGCATAGCGGCTGAGGCCGCGGAACGTCAGCAGATGACCGAAGCGACGGCAAAAGGCGAAGCCACTTTTGGCCGCATTAATGCGCTGGCCGGCGCCATTGCCCAGCTTGGCGAGGGGGTGCAGCCGCTGGCGGAGCGAATCAATAAGATCGCTGCGGCGAATTCAAATCTAAACACAGCCGCCGCGCGCGCGGCGCTGGAAATTGACAAAGCCCTCGACATCCTCAATGACACGGAAGACACCCAGGCGATGGCCGATATCGCGCGTCAGCACTTGCAGGCGGCCACTAACTATGCTGCCATCCAGGAACCGTCCCAGCAGTTGGATTTCTATTTCAACGTTCTGATCGAAGGGAATAATGTGATTCAAGAATGCAAGGTCAACGCCGAGCAGGTCATTGCCGAGGCTGGTGCGATTCTCGCCCAGGCCGCCGCCGCCGCCAAGCGAGCACGGGAAGACGCGGCGCGGGCAGCCGCCCGTGAAAAGGCCGCTAAGGCCGCGCAACAGATTGCAAAGAAACAGGCGACGGAAGTCGAGCGCATGCGTCCCAAGATGATCCAATTGGAACTGGACATGGTGGACCGGGCCCGCGGCGCCAATGGCCCGTTGATCGCCCAGCGGAAATTTGAGAATGCCGCGCAGAGCATCGTCAAGATCAAAGGCAATCTGACCCAGCCGGAAACGCAGGCATATTTCAAAAACGTGCAGGAAGCCTACGAGGCCATGGTCAAGCTGAAAGCGTTCGTGATCGGCGCCATTCAAAAGGCGCCCTATCGCAACGGCTGGACCACCAGCGGCACACCGCGTGACATCATCAAAGCCAATGCCACCCGGGGACTGACCATCACCCTCGGGACGGCCGGATCAATCAATATTGCATGGGAGCAAGTGTCCGCGGCACAACTGGTGAAAATTGCCAATTACTACCTGGGAACGGCCAATCTTACGGATGAGGCGCGCGCAGACATGATGCTGGCCATGGCCTTGTTCTGTTACGAAAGCGGCGTTTTCAAAACGGCCGATACTTGTGCCGCGGCAGCCTGCCAGGTTAATCCGGCGCTGACATCGGATGTTCGGCGGCTGATGCCTGGATTCGCGGAAGAATAGGCATTTGTTTTTTGCACGGAGGTGTGGATTGAATCTGATCGAAGAAGGCACCGAACTCAAGCTGGATTTCACAAAGCTGGAGCGGGCATCGACGGCGAGCACCGGGGTTTTGCCGGTCGCCATCCAGCACGCTGATACCGGCGAGGTAATTTTGGTGGCCTACACCAATGCACAGGCATTTCATCTGGCAATGAAGGCGCGCCGGCTCATCCTTTGGAGCACCTCCCGCAACGAGCTTTGGGAAAAAGGCAAGACATCCGGGGAAACCTTCGAACTGGTTGAAGCGCGGGTCAACTGCGAACAGAATGCCCTGCTCTACCGTGTCCGCCCGCGGCGATGCGGTATCTGCCATACCCGCAACCGTAGAGATCAACCGCGCAACTGCTTTTACCGCCGCATCCGCTTTGACACGCTGGCCCTGGAAAACCTGGATTTGTAAAGGACTTTGGTTTTTGATCGGGCCGAATTAACAAGGACGGCAGGCAACCAAAGAATGTTTGGCCGCCTGAAAAAAATCAAACTTTTCGCTTGATCTATGGGCGCTTCTATGTAAGTATTAATCAGTTTGAAAAGCTGGGCTGTATTTGTTTGAAAATATGTTATTATTTTGATTGACGTGCACGGCATTTTCTAAGATATTACTTAAGTGTTAAACCCGTCGCGTGAATTCACGGGAAGTAAAGCGGGGCAAGTATGTCAGGCCTGGGTGTTTCACACTCAGGGAAACGTAGCAGTAAACCACAACAGAAGGAGGACAGTGTAATGGCCAAGTCAAAAACGAAGAGCGAGATCATTGCAGGGATTGCCGAAGCGACGGAAATCACCAAGAAGCAGGCGGGGATTGCCTTGGAAGAACTGGTGAAGATGGCCTATAAGGGCGCCAAGGATAAGTTCGTGATTCCTGGCTTGGGCAAACTCGTTCTTGTCCAGCGCAAGGCGCGTATTGGCCGCAATCCGGCGACCGGCGCAACCATTAACATTCCGGCGAAGAAAGTGGTCAAGTTCCGCGTGGCAAAAGCGGCCAAGGAAGCCATCCTGAAGTAAGTAATTTGGTATTGACGAAAAAGGCCGGGGTTCAGAAACCCCGGTCTTTTTTTTTGCATCCAACCTGTTATGCTTTCTTGCCATGAAACAACTTTTCTGGAAAATGCACGGTGCCGGTAACGACTTCATTCTCATGGATGATCGTTCCGCGTGTTTCCCGTGCGCAGATTCGGCGCTTATCCGGCGTCTGTGCGACCGGCACGCCGGCATTGGAAGCGAAGGGCTCCTGCTGGTTCAGCCTTCCACGCGCGGCAATTTCCGTATGCGGTTTTTTAACCCGGACGGGGCTGAGGCCGGCATGTGCGGGAACGGTGCCCGTTGTATTGCGCGGCTGGCGCACGACCTGGGCGCCGCACCCGCATGCATGCACATCGAAACCACCGCAGGTATGCTGGATGCGGAAATCTTGTCAGATATCGTGCGTTTGCATTTACCCGCCCCTGTTGACTGCCAATGTCACCAGACCCTGGAGTTGGACAACCAAGCCATTCGATATCATGCCATTCATACGGGTGTGCCTCACGCCGTGGTTGAAACACAGGCGTTAGACAGCATGGATGTTTGCCGCATCGGCGCCGCCATGCGCCATCACGCCGCCTTCGCGCCCCAGGGAACCAATGTTGATTTCATGGCCATCACTGGCATGCATGCCCTGCGCGTGCGCACCTATGAGCGGGGCGTGGAAGCCGAAACGCCGGCCTGCGGCACCGGCATCACGGCCTGCGCCCTGATTGCCGGGCGCCTGGGCCGCGTTACGCCGCCCGTGCACGTGACATGCAAGCACGGCGACACGCTGGAAGTCAATTATCGGCTGACCAACGATGGGTTCGAAGCCGTCACGCTGCTGGGTCCTGCCGCCTATGTGTTTGAAGGCGTGCTGGAAATCTAAAGCCAGAGATCAGATATCAGAAGTCAGAGGTCAGCCAAACAAATGCAGAATGCCGAGTCCGTCATCTGGAGTCTGTCGTTAATCATTCGGCGTTGGGCTTTTCCTCACCTCCGCCTTCCGTCCTCCGTCGTCTGATTGCTGACATCTGACTTATGACTTCTTTCTTCCACATTCTACATTTCTGATGAGCGCGGCTTCATAAACTGCCCGCACGGATACCCCGGCGCTCTCGGCCGCACGCCGGCAATCCTCATATTCCGGAGACACGGTAATATCTGAACCCTGCCAGCGACCGATTTTTACACGCACGCGGCCGAATGGAGTTTCCACGGATTCATGGCGGCGCTCCAGCACTGTGCGCTGAACAGGATACTCCCGGATACCGAAGGTTGTGCTTTCGCGAAAGATCAGATCCAGCATGGTCGGCCGCTGTTCCGGCCGGCACAAAACCGTCAGCAGAATGCCAGGCCGCTGTTTTTTCATCTGTACCGGCGTTAGAAATACATCCAGTGCACCGGCATCCAACAGTCGCTTCATCAGGCTTCCAGTCAGTTCAGGCGTCAGGTCATCCAAATTACATTCCAACACCAGGCAGGTATCCGTAGCCGGACAGCCATCCGCGTCTGCCGCAACGGAATCTGATTCCATCAGCATGGCCCGCAGGACGTTAGGGCGTCCGTTCAATGTCCGGTGCCCGAACCCTTGCCCTACCTTCAGGATGCGACTGCCGGGCGGAAAAGTCTCCAGCGTTTTACAGGTTGTCAGGAGCGCGGCACCCGTGGGCGTGACCAATTCAAAGGGTTCGTCGGTCGGCGCCACGGTAAATCCTTTAAGTAATTCTACCGTGGCAGGAGCCGGCACAGGCAGAATCCCGTGCGCGCATACAACGGTTCCATGACCCAGCGGCAGGGGACCAACCGATACGCCCGCAACCCCCAGCCGTTCCAATCCCAAGCATGCGCCAACAATATCAATAATGGCATCTACGGCGCCCACCTCATGGAAATGCACCTGATCGGGAGTTGTCCCATGCACATGCGCTTCCGCTTCCGCCAGGCGCCGGAACACCCGCAAGCTGGCCGCCTTCACAGATGCTGAGAGCTGACTGCCATCGATCAAGGCTCGGATTTCTATCAGCCCGCGATGTGGCGGGTGCACTTGAGGCTGCGAATGATCGGCGCTCCCGTGGGTATGCTCATGGGAGGGCACATGCACATTAACCCGTGTGCCGTGCAAGCCCCGGTCGCTGATGGAATTCACTTCAATCTCGAAAGGTCCGATCGGCAGACCGGTCAGCTGGTGCTGCAAGTCTTCGCGACTGACGCCAAGATCCAAAAGGGCCGCCAGAATCATATCGCCACTGGCACCGCCTATGCTGTCGAAATGGAGGTGCTTCATAATTTCAATCCCGCCTATTCAGCGTCTGCTCCCGCCTTCGCGAAGCACACGCTTCCGTGGGCACCGGGCATATGAATCAATTGCGGCGTTAGCCGTCTTCCATCAACCATAAACCATTTCCGATTCGCGGAACTTATTCGCGAAGCGGTGGCTCCCCGACCCGGTTGATCAGCGCGGCGGCAACACCAGCGCCGAAGCCATTGTCGATATTAACCACCGTTATTCCCGGCGCACAGGAATTGAGCATCGCCAGCAGGGCGGCCAGGCCTTGAAAATTGACGCCGTACCCAATGCTCGTGGGAACGGCCACAATCGGGCGGTCTACCAGTCCGCCGACAACCGATGGTAAGGCGCCTTCCATGCCGGCAACGACAACGATGGCCCGGGAGCGCTTCAATGTTTCCACATGGTTGAGAACCCGATGCAGGCCCGCTACGCCAACGTCATAGATTCGTTCCAGGCGCGCGCCCATAACTTCGGCCGTCAGGGCCGCTTCCTCGGCCACGGGAATATCGGAGGTGCCGGCACAGACGACAGCCACTTGCCCAACAGGGGGACCAGGCTCGACCACCCGGAGGGTTATGGCTTTGGGTAACTCGTGATAAACCGCCTGGGCGTGCGCCTGGCGCACCACGGCATACTGTTCAGGCGTAGCGCGCGTGGCAAGCACATTTTGCCCACCAGCGACCAGCGCGGATATTATACAAACAATTTGATCGGCGGTTTTGCCGGGGCAATAGATGACTTCCGCCAGGCCGCGCCGGCGCAGGCGGTCCAGGTCCACGCGAGCGAAACCAAGGTTGGTTTCCCCATGCGCAGCCATGATATTTTCGGCATCCACTGCGGAGACCTCGCCCTTTTCCACCTGCTTAAGAAGTTCGCCGAGATTCATGTACTCTCCGCTACAATGCCGACATCCATCCCGTGATTTCACACCAGCTCTGAATACATCGTTGTCGTGGCCACTCTACGCGCCGCTATAAGTCGCTCGCAGAGCGACCGCTACACCAGTTGCATGGTTTCAGAATGCCATTTGTGATAGGCTTGGCCGGTCACAATTACGCATCCAACTGCTGGACCTTGACGGCTTTGCCGGTTTCGATGGATTGGCGGGCCGCCGTCATCATGGCCAGACCTTCAAAGGTTGTGCGCATATCCACCGGCGTCGCCCCGCCCTCGAAAAACGTCTTGACCAGGCGCAGGATATCGCGGTAGGCATAGGCGCTGTTACACACAAACGGAACAACCTGGGCATCCTTGTTCATCATGCCCTGTATGCGCCCGCCATATATCCACATGCCGCGAATCGCTTCCACCACGCCCTCGCGGCCTGCACCGTAATCCGCCAACGCGAGGATACTACCCTTGGTTTCCAGGGCGCACACCGACAGTGCCCCTACCCCCATGATGCGTTGGAGCATTTCGAACGTGTGCACGCCATACCACACGAGCGAATCGCCAGCAGGCGCATCACCCAGGGCACCGAAAACATGCGCGCGCTTGATCTCCGTAAAACTGGATCGCGTGCCGTCCAACTCGGGACAGAATGGAATGGAGGAACCTGACCAGACCCGCGTATTATGCTCGCGCATCAGCCGGATTATGGCGCGCCCATCGGCCAGGGAAACCGCCAACGGCTTGTCGAGAAACACGGGCTTACCCAGCGCGGCCACTTTTTTAAAATAGTCGAGGTGATAGGCCCCATCGTTGATTTCCAACATGATGGCATCGCAATCCGCCACAGCCTCTTCCAACCGGGTGGTCACACGAACGCCCCATGATTCCAGCTGGCTTTGCCTTTGGTCCAGGCCTTTCTTGTCCTGAAAGGGTGTTTCAAAACGCAGGCACGTCACCGCGCGCAGACCAGGTACGCGCTGATCAGGTGCACAGGCCGAATCCTGCATGCGCCGCGGGAACTCTATGCTGTGGCTGGTATCCAATCCGATAATCGCAACTTTAATCATGACTTGCTTCCTTTCTTGTGGTATACATAGCGTTATAAATCAACGCCGCGTGCAGCTTGCCACGCTTCCGGCGTGGTCACGCGGCCTACAGCAAATGCTCGATATTTATTGTAGGCCGGGTCCCCTGCCCCGGCGTCATTTATGGGAGCCGTAGTGACGATTGTTTCGAATGCCCCGTTCAAAGTCAATATGGAAAACGAACCGACATTCACCATTCATGGCGCTCGTGGCACGACGGCGGTTTCCGGCCGCACGTTCAACCGGTACGGCGGCGAAACGACCTGCTTTAGCCTGGCTACCCGGCAAGGGATTCTGATTGTTGATGCTGGCACGGGAATTATCGCGCTGGGTGATCAGTTGATGTGCCAGAGTGACCTCCCGCCCATTACGATCATGTTCACCCATTTTCACATGGACCATGTGATCGGCTTGCCCCTTTTCAAGCCCCTCTACCGGCGGGGTGCTTCGATCACGCTCATGGCCGACCCGCATCGGAAAGAGAATTGGCCGGATTGTTTACGGACGCTCGTCGCTCCACCATTTTGGCCACTGGACCTGCGGCACTTCGGCGCCGCCATCCGATTCCAGCCGCTCCCCAGGCGAAACCGCCGCATGCGAACATACGGCGTCGAGATCGCCTGGCATCCGCTTCGGCATCCCCAGCAATGCCAGGCCTATCGCTTTAGCATCCAAAAACGTTCCTTCGTCATTGCCACCGACCACGAATTAGACGCTGATGTCGCGGGCGAGGCCTTTATGGATTTTTGCCGCGGGGCATCTGTGCTGATTGCCGACGCGCAATATACCCCGGCCGAATATTCCACACAGCGCGGCTGGGGGCACGGCACTTGGGCCGCTTGTGCCCGCCTGGCCGCCACGGCCGGCGTGGGCAAGTTGATCCTCACCCATCACGACCGCCGACGGACAGACATGCAGGTCGACCGCCTGGTTCGCCAAGCGCAGCGTATATTTCCCGCCACACGTGCGGCGCGTGCCGGCATGCTGGTATAAACGCGCCCAGAACGATTGCCATCAGCGGCCCATCACGAGCCTTTCTCCTTCGTCGTAGCCGCAGACTGGATGGACGCCTCAACCCTCCGTACTTCCGCCAGGATATCCGCCGCCGGGCCTCGCCCGGAGATCAGCGTCTTGAAACTACTCTGACGCAAAACATAGGAAAGGCGCGCGAGCAAATGCAAATGGATGCGCGGCGCAGAACTGACCAGCGTAAAGAGCGCATAAACCGGCTGACCATCCAGAGCGCCAAAATTTACCGGCTGAGCCAGCAGACACAGAGTCACCAGCGGCTGGGTCACGCGCAGAACGATCGGATTGCGCGGATGCGGAATGGCAATGCCGTCACCAACTGCGGTCGAGGCCAGGGCTTCACGGGACATAAGCATGCGATACAGCGATTCACGATCCACGCCGTCGGGCAATCGCAGGAGATTAACGATCGCGCGCAGGACGGAAGGTTTATCGGTTCCGCCAACCTTGTGGAAGATGCCGCCGATGGAGAGCGCATCCGAAAAGGACGGCATGTGCTCGCGCTCCTCGTTTTCACCGTAAAAGAGAGCCGGCGGCACTTTTAGTTTATGGGCGGTTGCCCACGCCAGCAGTTCCGCGCGGTTGAAGCGAAATTGGCTGCCGATCCGACTGGCCGGCAAGTTGTCATGCTTTACCCAGCGCAAGACGGTTCGTTCCGAAACATTCAGGCGTTCTGCCACATCACGTATAGACCATTGCATAATGTACTTACTCCTAACAATATAGAAACTTTCCTCAACATTCGCTTGGGCATGGGACTGCCCACCGTAGTCCGTTGGCTGACGGACGCAGGTGGGTCGGGGCGGGGGGATTTGAACCCCCGACTTCCAGCGCCCAAGGCTGGCGCGCTACCAGGCTGCGCTACACCCCGTTCAAAATTCATAATGCAGTTCAATTCCCACCGCCGCGGACCCTGGCGGGATTTGCTGCGGCGCGTCCCCCGCGCCTTGCCTTCGCTCACGCTCAGGGCCGGTCGCTCCGCACCGGCCATTCCTCGGCGCGCCCCTACGCGCGCCGCGTAAAGAACCCCCGATCCCGCCTCTCTGCGAGGTCGGGACGCTACACCCCGTTCTTAAAATCAGAAGTCAGAGGTCAGAAGTCAGTGTTCAGACTCCGTCATGTGCAATTCGCGCCCTGCTATAGCACATGAAAGAGGATCCGGCAAGCAAACAGATCCACGGAGATTGTCACGATATGAGATTGTCACGATTACAGGCGATTATCCAAACTCACTTTCCAGTTTCATCCTCCATCCTTTTCATCTATCCTGTTTTTCTATGCGGAGTTATCCAATAACAGTTGCGGCCGATTGCCAGGGCCGGGTCATTGATCTGCCTGGACTGGCCGCCGCCGGACGCAGCGGCCATACGGTATATCCGCTGGATGGCGCCAGGCTCATACCTCTGCCCAAAGGCAGTGACCTCTATCTGCTGCCGGCGCGGCAGGCGGTGGGTTTTGCCGCTGACGGAAGCATGGTTGCCGCTGAAGGGCAATACACCGCCGTGGCCGCCTTCCTGCCGCCCGGCTATACAGCCTTCTCGCTGGCCGCCTGCCGGGGCGACAAGGCTTCACCAAGACTGCCGCTCTACTGTTACTGCGCCGTCGCCTGGTATCGCGGGAAATTCCATGTGCCTGCCTTGCGGGTGGATTCTGATCCCAAACATGATCCAAGTCGCTGGGACAGGCGCGAGGTTGGCAGGCAGGTCAAGTCCTGGCTCAGCAGATATCCGGCCAACCGCCTTATCGCGCACCACGGTCTGGTCTGTGCGCTGCAGTACGGTTGTCCCAATGCGATCAACCTGTTCCTGCGGCGCTGGGAAGCGCCGGTGGCCGTATCGGGCCGATGCAACGCCACTTGCCAAGGATGCATTTCCGAGCAAACCTCGCCCGCCGTCAAATCGCCGCACAACCGGATCAGTTTTGTCCCAACGGTGGAGGAGATCGTCGAACTGGCAGTCCGGCATCTTGAGCAGGCCCCGCGCGCAATGATCAGCTTTGGCCAGGGCTGCGAGGGTGAGCCGCTCCTGCAGGGCAAACTTATCGAAACCGCCATTCGCACGATCCGCAGACAAACCGGACGCGGCACCTTGCATATCAACACCAATGGCAGCCTGCCCAATGCTGTTGCACGGCTGGTTGACGCTGGGTTGGACAGCATCCGCATTTCGCTGAACAGCGCGCGGCCGGCGCTCTATGCTGCGTATTACCGATGCCGCCGCTATTCTTTTGATGATGTCCTAAAATCATTCCATATCGCCCGCAAGGCAGGCGTGTGGATATCCATCAACTACCTTACATTTCCCGGTGTGACCGATGACCCGGCCGAATGCAGGGCGTTCTCAAGACTGCTTGAAAAAACCGCCCCGCAGATGATCCAGTGGCGCAATCTCAATATTGATCCGGACTGGTATATGGAGACCGTTGACCGTGCCGTGCCGGTGCGCCGCCGCAGGATCATGGGCATTCCGGAGCTCATGCAGAAGATACGCCGAAAATTTCCAGGCATACGCTTCGGCTATTTCAATCCACCGCTAAAGAGCCTGCACGTAAAATAATTAGACAAATTCAGGGTACAAAACAGTCTTTATTACTGAAGGTCGGAGTCCGGATTATGGATGAACTGCCTATTCAACGCATTAAAGACCTCATCCAACAGGATGATCCGGCTGCCCTGGACATCATTTACGATCATCTCGGACAACGGCTCTACCATTATGTGCTGGGTCTGTTGGGCTCGGAACCGGAGGCGCAAGACGTGATTCAGAAACTTTTTATTCGATTGGCAAAAAAGCGCCGGCACTTGCTGAAAGCCGAAAACATGGTCGGGTATTTATTCGCCATGGCACGTAACCTGGCCCGGGATGCCTTGAGTAACCGGCCGCAACAAACGGAAAATATTGAGGATTATCTGAATGTCCTGGTCAGCGATGCAAAACCGCCCGACCAGCAGGAAGGCGGGGTGGAAGTTCTCCAGGCACTCCTGGCCCTGCCCTTCAAGCAACGGGAAGTTGTTAATATGAAATGCCTTGAGGCCATGACCTTTGAAGAAATTGCCCGCTCATTAAATATTTCGCTCAATACGGCGGCCAGCCGCTACCGCTATGCAATGGCCAAGTTGCGCAGGAAACTAATATGCTGATTGACACAAATAAAACGAACCTCACCACAGAGGCACAGAGACACAGAGACGGATGTTCTCCTCACGTGTTCTCTTCCGGCCAATCGTTGCGTGCATCCCGAGGCGCGCTTGCGTGCTCTCGGGATGCACGCAACACTCCTGTGGGGAGAGGGAAGAGATCAAGGAGACGGATACTCTGCGCCTCCGTGTCTCCGTGGTGAACCATCTCTTGCTTTATACTAACGAGGATGCCATGAACGATTCCGAGATTGAAAAAAAACTTGCGCGGTTCAAGCTAAAAGATGCACCGGCGTCCGCTCGCACCCGCATCCTGGCCGCCGCACGCGCCGCCTGGAACAAGGCGCCGATCCGTAGCCGCGGCGGCTTGCCCTGCAAAGCGCTTTGGCGAAGCATGGGTGACGCCGTGGTCTGGACTTGGAGCATCTGGCGCTGGCCCACCTATTATGCCGCCGCCGCGGCATTGTTGCTCCTGTTGAACGGCATAGTTGCTTCGTTGGACCAGCGCTGGACAGCCGAATTGATTGCGGAAAAAGCCCCGGCACTGGACGAACGCCAAACGGCCTTTGAGCAGTTGTGCGTCGAATTAGGCCGTGATCCCGCGGTCGCCCGACAGTTGCGGATGCTGGCTATGCGATCTGCACCCAAGGGCGATATTAATGAATTTCTACGCCGGAAGAACCAGTTATTACAGGCAACGGAGTTATTATAGAGAAACAAAATGGAGGATGACCATGAAAATCGTTAGAACAATCATGAAGTGGCTGGGAATTGGCATTGGCGCGTTGCTGGTTCTGATAATCCTGGCCTCGCTCATCATGAACGTGATCTTCGGCCGCGAACTGCGGCAAACCATGGCCCAGCTCAAGGCCGAGGGCCGGGCGCTGACCATCGCTGAAATCCGGCCCGCGCCAATCCCGGATGACCAGAACGCGGCGCCACTCTTTCAGAAAGCCGCTGAATTGATGGGCTCTGGCACCTACAACAAACCGGCGCCAAAGGCAGCTCCGTCAATCAAAGAGTTATCCGACCTGATTTCTTCCAATAATACGCTGGATATTTCCACATGGCCAACCGCACACCGGGAAGCTCTGCCGCGCCTGATCCAGGCCCCGGAAATGATAGAGCTTTTTGCCGTCCTGCGCGAAGCCGCACAAAAGCCCGGGTATAATAACAATCTGAAGTATGAGGATGGACCGAGCATGCTCTTGCCTAACCTGGGCTCAATTCGACAGATAGCCCGGGTTTTGAGTATCAAGGCCGAGCTTGACGTCCAAGCCGGGAATGGTGCAGAAGCATTTGCAACCGTTCTGGAAGGATTAAAACTGGCTGATCTCTTGAAACAGGAGCCGGTCCTGGTCACCCAGTTAGTGCGCATCGCTTGCGATTTAGTGATGATTGATCGCATGGAACGCATGGCTGACGAGACCGATATCCCGCCTGATCAAGCTCGCGCCCTGATTGTGGAATTGGCACAGCACACCGATGCCACGCCATGGGTTCGGACCATGGATGGCGAACGGGTCGCAATGGGACTGTGGTGTTTTCAGACTTTTCAACATGGTTCCTTCCACGATTTTAACTCGCTGTTAGACATGGGGATGGATATGCATTTTGCGCCATGGCTCGGCTGGGGATTGCAATATTTATATATGCCAATCTTGAAAAAAGATTTCGCTGTTTATCTGACATTGATGTCCCAGGTTCAAGATTACTATAAAGTTCCCTACTGGAAAGCGGCCGAAACGATCCGTAATCACCCGACCGATCAACAGATTCCCCGCTACTGTCTCCTGACGCGCTTGCTGTTTCCAAACTTAACCGCAGTTGTCACCAGGAATACCGAGCATGACGCCGCCATTGACGTGGCCCGCGTAGGCCTGGGCTTAAAACTGTTCAAGCAGAAAAACGGAGCCTACCCGGATTTACTGGACAAGCTAACGCCGGAATTCCTTGAAAGCATTCCGGTTGATCCCTTCACTGGCAAAGCACTCATCTACCGGAAGGCTGACGCCGGATTCATGCTCTACAGCTTGGGCCCCAATCAGCAGGACGACAACGGCACGCCCAGGCCTACCGGCAAGCAAGCTACGGGCGAAGAGCCTTACGACATTGCCTGGAAATGCGCGCGTTAAGTAAAGAAAAACCTCACACAAAGTCACAAAGGTTAAATGAGAAGGCTGATCTCCCTATCTGCGAGCTGTGATATAATCACGCTCAAAGTTAAAACGGCCTTGGTAGGCCATAACGCATAAGGAGACCAGCCATGAAAAAAGGTATCACGATCGGGATGGATTTGGGAGACAAAAAACATCAGGTATGCGTTTTGAATAAAGCGGGAGAGATTGTTGCCGAAGAGGAAGTTGCCGGCAACCGCGCGGCGATGGCGAGC
>VSJD01000050.1 GCA_008636095.1 Kiritimatiellota bacterium
ACTAAAATTCCATCAATAAAGCATAGCGGCCGCACGGGACTGTACGAAGGCCCGCCGAGACTTACCCCACGTCCGCCGGATTTGTTCTGGTGCGGCGCCAGCCTGCAGAGCACGGCGGACGGCATCGGTGCCATAGAGTTTATCGAAGAAATCCTCGCGCGTGTCCGCATGCTTCCAGACTTTGCGGATTCCATACAGTTCCTGCAAACAGGCCAGGATGGAAATTCCGGTATAAACAGGGTGGAATATATTTGGATTGGTTACCGCGAGGCGGACGCCATCAAACACGGTGCCATGCTCCGCCGACCGTGCTCCGCCACAGCGCTGCGCGACGGCGAGAGTGCTACGCCCAGGCGAGTACGGGTGCGCATAAAACGACACGCCCGGCAGGCGCCGCGCATTCAGCCGCTCGCACACCGCAGCACTTTTCAGCCACGGGGCGGCAAACACCTGGAAAGCCAGGTTGGATGAGCGCCCATTGTTGATGGCCGGCAAGGCCTCGCTAAATACAGTGGCCAGGTAACACTGCCCGGCCTCCCAGGCACGGATGCCGGGTGAGGGTGGAATCCAGGGTGGCCAGTCCGCGCCACGCGCCGCCGCGCGCGCATACCCTTGCATCCGCGCGATCCGAAGCGACACATCCAGCCCCAGGTCGGCTTTGAGCCAAAGCGCCATTTCGCCGGGCGTCATGCCATAGTGCATGGGAGCGCGCACGCCTGCCACAAAGCTTTCAAAGGCAGGCGCCAGCATAGGGCCATCCACAATTCGCGGCAGGGGGATGGGACGATCGGCCACCACGACCTCCTTGCCCATTGCGGCGGCCTGCTCCAGCACATAGCGCAAGGTGGCAACATAGGTGTAACAGCGCGCCCCGAGATCCTGGAGATCCACGACCAGCACGTCCAGATTTTTGAACATGGCCGGGGTTGGCCGACGCGCCGAACCATACAGGGAATAGACCGGAAGCCCCCAATCCGGATGCCGCCGGTGCCACAGTTTCTGGCCGGCGTCGCCGAGGCCGAAAAATCCATGTTCCGGCCCGAACAAGGCGCGCAAGGTCAAGGTGCGATCCCGCCACAGCCGTTCGGCTGACGTCATACCGCGGGCATCAACGGCAGCCAGATGACTTACCAATCCGATGCGCTTACCTTCCAGCCAATGCCGGTGACGGGTCAGAAGAGCATCAATGCCCGGGAGAAAATGCATATGCTATTAAATTCCGAATTCCAAGCACCAAATTCCAAGGAAATGCAATCAAACACGGCAAAGTTGAAAAACGATAAGAAAACCAGGATTTAGTTTGTTTTCAATTGGAATCCTACATTTGTCTCCTCACGTTTCTATTCCCGTTTCATGCCTGCGCTTTCCATTGCTACCATTCCTGAACCAGGCAATCGTGCGCCGGGACATCCAAAACAACCCGCCTGTCCTTTGTCTTTAGCACAAGCTCAATTTTCCGGGACTTATCACCGGTATTGAAAACAAAGGTGACCAGCCGGTCTTTGCCGCGCCAGGTGGCATTGATGACATCCTTCTCGGGAAACTCCACCTCTTTGTCCGCCCGCTGTCCTTCCGTTATAACATCCTCATATTTTGCCAAAAGATCGTTGGCCTCCCGGATCGGCGTGGCCAACTGGTCATCCATCCCGAAGACTCCGGTAAAAGACCAGCCGCCGACGCTGCCATCCTTGACCACCAGCAGAATAATGGTGTTTTTAAATTCCGGATAGAGCGCATCCTGGACACTGCCGCGCTGCGCCGAATAGAATGGCGTATATACACTATGAATAATTTGCGGCATCGCCTTTGAGTTTGTCGCGGGACCTGCCGCAAAAGTGTCCCGAAAATCCGTGTAGGCCGGATATCGCCCGCATATTCGTATGCTCGCAATATCAATTGTCGGCGCCGCTTTTCGCCAGTCCACCCCGTAATTCTCCCGGCAATATTGTCCTGGCTTTCCGCCTTGCTGCAACCCGTCAATTAAAGAACCCGAATAGATGCCGAAAGTACCGGCCGGGTTTGCCTGCTTGATGGCCTTTTTTAGAAACTGCCACAGCAGGATATTTTGACGGCATTTAAAATCCACAACTTTGTCAAAGAGATCAACCCCGCAACACTCTTCGCCGGTAGGCACATGATCCAACCCGGAAAACTCCTTCAAGGCCTTGCGACAGCGTTGGCAAAGGCAGATTTGCCTGGGCCGTGACGCATCGTAGTTCACCCCGGACTGGCCAATGCGGGGATAGGGCGCGGCCGTTATCTCATGGTCAATCCAAATGCCATCAATCTTGTTCACCCGCACATATTCCTTGAGTGTATCCAGGTAGAGCTTCAGCCATGGATTCTCATCTCCACCGGCGACCGGATTGGCGGGTTCATCGTATTTGCCACCGTCGAGGACATGGGTGAAACATACGCGTGGCCCGGGAACCTGGTCCCCTTTCCAGGTGACCGAGGCATATTCCGGATGAAACTTGCAGTAGGCCGCTGACGCATTTGCCATATACCAGTAGTGAGAAATATAGAGGCGCACCTTCATACCCAGGCGCTTTGACTCCTGTGCAATGGGCATAATATAATCAATTTTGGCAGAAGCTATATCCACGTCAGCCAAAGCGGGCATGGTGGTGTTAAAGCCCCATTCGCGAAATTTTTCCAGGAATAATTCACGCACCGGCATGGTCTCCGATGGCAACTGCGTTTCGGCAATCCATACCGAGGTTTCCAGGCGTTTGGGCCGCTGATATGCCATGGACTTGACGAGCAGAACCTGACCCTCCCGGTAGATTTTGCCCGCCTTGTCCGTTAGCCGCCAGTTGATTTGATCCGGCAAATTGGCCTTGGCGGCAATGTCCCAGATAAATGTGCGTGTCCAAAAGCGCAATTCATCCTTTTTCAATGTTTCCGACGAGGTCATATGATCGCTCTTAATATCATCGCCCTTGGCTTCACATGACACGATATATTGTTTGCCGGGAACAAGGGGTATTTCATTATCAGGCGTCAGCCATAACGCCAGTTTCTTATGTTCCGCGGTGGCCGTGACGGTCTTTTCACAGGTATAGAAAATTTTGCCGGTGTCGGCTTCCTTGACTTGCAGGTTTCGGAATGAAAGCGTGCCGGAGGCGGTGTTGGCGGGAAACGGCCATTTCAATATCAAAGCATCGGCGGAATATACGCCGGCCTGGACAGTGATTGTTTTTGAATACGACTTCCAGTCAAAGGTTCCCAGAAACCGAATGATCGGGAAATAGTCAATTATTCCACCTTTTTTGTTTTTATAGCCAAAACTCAGATCAATTCCATCGCAAATAATTGAAAAATCAGGCTGGTAGGAAATTTCTTTCCTGATTTTTCCATCGGCGACAATGTCCCGGATGCTCTCTTGGACCGGGTCAATCCGCATAATATGCTTGTAATCGCTGATATCCGTCCCGGCGATCACCCGGTTGCTGGGTAACAGAAAGTCCGGCACATCCAGCACCAGCGTATATTCACTGTCCGGCAATCCCTCCACATAAACGATCCGCGGTCGAAGCATCAAACGGCCACCGGGAGTTACCTCGATTTGCTTTGCATGAAAGGGGTTAAACGCCATCGCCATTGTTTTATCTGATGATTTCGCATCAGTTGCCTTGAGCATGCCGGTTAACAGGGGAAGGCTGATCCAAACCAGGACAAGGATGATCAATACCAGGAGAAAGCCGGTTGTAATTTTCATGATATTTTTCATTCTATTTGCCGCTCCTTGTTAAATATTTTGCCCATCGTTAATTAAAGCATTGCGCATCCGGTGTTAAATATAATTTTAAACTGTTGATTATTCCTTGGAATTTGGAACTTGGAATTTTTGAGTTGTGGGCACGGCCCGCGTTAGATCAGACCGTAATTGTTCTCTTGCGCCTTTTTGCGGCAACAAAAGTTCTGAATCAGGGCCGGACCCGGAACGCATTGGTCTTGCGATCGGTAAAGCGATAAATAGTTTCACCGGCCTTGGCCTTGCCCAGCTCCTCGCGCGCGACGCGTTCCACGTACCGCGAATCCGACAGGAACCGGTCTTGCTGTGACTGCAATTGCTTGACCATGTCTTCCTTGGCGCGATTTTCCTCTTCCAGAATAGTCAGTTTGCGCTGGCGCTCCTGGTTCTGGCGAATCTTGGGCAGGAACAGACTGACGATGGCAACAATCACCATCGCCACAAAGATGATCGTGGCGCTCCTGTAAATCGTCATCCAGACGTTCATAATTTCTCTAAATCACACCGCCGAAAATCGCGTTTTTACCCAGCTGTTCCTCAATCCGGAGCAATTGGTTGTATTTGCAGACGCGGTCCGTCCGACAGGCTGAGCCGGTCTTGATCTGGCCGGCGTTGACCGCCACGGTCAGGTCGGCAATGGTTGTGTCCTCGGTTTCACCGGAGCGGTGACTGACCACGGCGGTGTAACCGGCGTTGTTGGCCATGCGAATGGCGTCCAGCGTTTCGGTAAGCGTACCGATCTGGTTGAGCTTGATCAGGATCGAGTTGGCTACGCCCATTGCGATGCCTTTCTTCAGAAACGTCGTGTTGGTCACAAAAACGTCGTCGCCGACGAGTTGAATTTTATCGCCCAGTTTATCGGTCTGATGCTTCCAGCCGGACCAGTCGGATTCGGCCATGCCGTCCTCGATGCTGACAATCGGGTATTTCTTAACGAGCCCCTCATAAAACTGGACCATCTGCTCGGAGGTACGCTCGGATTTATCGCTCTTCTTGAACACGTAGCGCTTTTTCGCGGTATCATAAAACTCGCTCGCGGCCGGATCGAGCGCAATGAACACATCCTGGCCGGGCTTATAGCCGGCCTTGGCAATGGCCTTTACGATGACATCCAGAGCTTCGGTGTTACTCTTTAATTTTGGGGCGAATCCGCCTTCATCACCCACCGCCGTGCTGAGTTGCATGTCCTTGAGAATGGACTTGAGGGCATGAAACACCTCGGCGCCCATGCGCAGGGCTTCGCGGAAGGACTTGGCCCCTTTGGGCATGATCATGAATTCCTGCAGATCCACCGGAGCATCCGAATGCGCGCCGCCGTTCATGATGTTCATCATGGGCACCGGCAGGACCTTGGCGTTCGTGCCGCCGATGTAGCGATAGAGCGGTATGCCCAGGAATTCGGCCGCCGCCTTGGCCGTCGCCAGGGACACGCCCAGGATGGCGTTGGCACCGAGCTTCATCTTGGTGGGCGTGCCGTCCAGTTTGATCAAGGCCTGATCCAAGCCCACTTGGTCGAGGGCGTCAAAGCCCACGATCTTCGGAAAAATGACGTCGTTGACATTCTTAACCGCCTTCAGCACGCCCTTGCCGCCGTAGCGGGCCTTGTCGCCATCGCGCAATTCCAGCGCCTCATGCTCGCCCGTGGAGGCGCCCGAAGGCACCGCCGCCCGCCCGCTGATCCCGCAGGTCAACTGCACTTCGACTTCCACGGTCGGATTGCCGCGTGAATCCAGAATTTCGCGCCCAACGACATGACTGATTTCCGGCATGATGCTTTCTCCTTCGGTTGATGTTGCGTTTATAACGATGCGTATCCGGCGGGCTGTCAAGCGGCGCTTGCATCCGCCTTGTTATGCATTTTGTTCCTTGTTATCCGTCTTGGGTTTTCCAAGGTTTTCTTCTCCGATAAGTTCAATGATGGCATTCATCCTTCGGGAACAGTCCTCATAAGCTCCAACGATAGTAAATAGCAAAGGGATCAATGCAAAGAGCACCATGTCATTGGCTTTTTCCGTGTGGAACATGAAGACGATGAAAATAAACCAGGCAGCTCCAACCACATAATATTTCCATGCCGGTTTACCCCGGATAATTTTCAAAAGACGTTCACGCCTTTTTAGGTCACTGAGGGCAAATACTGCATTTATCTCCGCCAATGAGTTTGTGTCATTCATTATCATTTTTTCCTTCTGCATAACAAGCGCCGCTTGTTCCGTAGTTACGGAATGTATAACCCATGCCGGCGAAAAATTCAAGCACGTTGCGCAATGAGCTGGCGTCTGTCGTCCGGCGTCTGGATTTCAGTCCAGCCGCCGGTGCCGGAGGACGGGGATGCGCGCGCGAGTACGGCGCAATTCTTCCGGCTGGAGCGTGACGGTCAGGATGGTTTCCTTGTCGCCGGCGGTGGCGAGCACATCACCCCAGGGTCCCACTACCAGGCTGTGCCCGTGGCTGGTAATACCGGTACACGGATTGACGCCGCACTGGTTTGGCGCCACCACAAACGCCTGGTTCTCGATTGCGCGCGCGCGAATGAGCGTCTCCCAATGATCCTTACCGGTTTTTTGCGTGAAATTCGAGGGCACGAAAAAAAGCGCGACACCATGCCTGGAATAATATCGGAACAGTTCCGGAAAGCGCAGGTCGTAGCAGATGGCCAGGCCGCAGGACCAGCCTTCAACCTTGGCCATGACGGGTTTATTGCCCGCGGAGTAGATATCACTTTCCCGTACAATCTGTCCGTTGTCCAGATTGGCCTCGAATAGATGGATTTTGCGGTAACGGGCGACGATCCGGCCCTGCCGATTGATGAGCACGCTCGTGTTGTAGATTTTTCCCCGGCAGCGCTCGATCACACTGCCGACCAATACCCAGGCCCGCGCTCGCGCGGCCAGGGCCATCAGGCGCTTCGTAATCGGGCCAGGCAGATGCTCCGCCACAGCACGATAATCCGCGTCGTTGCCGCGGATGGCGAACACTTCCGGCAGGGCAATGAGGTCACACTTCGGCGCGCAACGGAACCGCCGTTCGATGCCAGCCAGATTCCGCTCCACATCCGTTCCGGCACTGTTCTGGAGCAGAATGATTCGCAGAACTGTGGCCGGGTTAGTTTCTCTGATTATTGCCGGCTTCAATTGAGACTCGACCCCCAATGTTTTATTACGTTTCTTTGGTATCAGTAAATCTGAAATGGTGATTCACACGAACATGCCCCCAAAAAAATCCTGCCCTCCACGCCCGGCCCGTTGTCTCCCCCACCCGCTCAAGTCTGCGCGCGAATCACAAAGGCGAACTCGCCCGAGCCGGTCTCGAACACGCTGCACCCGTCTTCGACACGGACAAATTTCACGGCTTCGGACTCTTGCGCGGGTATCCCGCTCTCCCGAACCACGGACGCGTCCGCAACAGGCACCCATACCTCGGCCGTGGTGTTGGCGGGAATCGAGATGTTTAACGTGAAGACACCGCCCTGGTTCTCCCAGGCGCTGCGGATCGTTCCATACGGGCACTGGTGCTCGGCCCGCACCCAGTCGAGCCCCTTCACCGGCCGCGGCCGGATGACGACCCGCTTGAAACCCGGCTGGTCCGGATCCGGGTTGATCCCGGCCAGGGCCTTGAACATCCAGGCGCTGATGTCGCCGAACATGATGTGATTGCGCGAGGAATTGCCCTCCCAGTCCTCCCACAGCGTGGTGGCGCCCTGCTCCAGCCAGTGGCCGTAGCTCGGGAACTCGGTCCGGGTGGCCATGGCTAATGCCACATCCGTCCGGCCCGCGGCGGTTAGCGCATTCGGCACATATTTTGCGCCGAGAATCCCGTAATCCAGGAGTCCCCGGTTCTTCTCGATGACATTGAGCAGGGCCTTCTCCACACGGGGCCGATCCTTTTCGTCCACCAGCCCTTGGAAGAGCGCACAGCCCATGGCGGTCTGGCCGTTGCCGGCATATCCGCCGGTGGCGGGATCGAAAAATTCCTTGTGGAACGCCTTCCGGATTTTCTTGGCCAGGGATTGATATTTGCGCGCATCACCTTTCCGCCCGAGCCGCATGGCCACGCGCGACATGATCTGGCAGTTAGCGTAGTAGTAGCCCGTCGAGGTCAGCGCGACCGGCGCCTTGTAGGCCTCGGTCCCGCCGGGCGGACACCAGTCGCCCAGGCCGAAGCTCAGGATGTGATCGGTCACCATGGTGGTCATGAAATCCACATAGCGTTTCATACCGGCATAGTGACGCCGGAGCACGGTGAGATCGCCGCAATAGAGATACAAATACCACGGGATGTGCGTGTAGGCACTGTCCCACGCCGGACCGCTACCCCAGTTGAAGCCATACCCGCCCGTAGGCACAATGCCGGGGAGTTGTCCGGTCTTGCGCTGTACGTCGGCAAAATCGTCCATCCACTTGACATAGGCCGCGGCCGAAGTGTAATTGAAAAGGCCGGTCTCCGCCGCCAGTAAGGCATCGCCCGTCCAGCCGTTTTTCTCCCGGTGCGGACAGTCGGTGGGAATGCCAACGTAGTTGCCAATGAACGACCAGCGCGTGAGCGTCTGCAGCCGGTTGAGAAGATCGTTACTGCACTCGATGCGGCCGGCACTTTCAAAGGCGGAATGCACGACCTTCCCCTGCAGACTGTCCACCGTCGGCTGGCCGGGGAAGCCCGTCACCTGCACCCATTGGAACCCGTGATAGGTGAAGCGCGGCTCCCAAACTTCCTCGCCGCCGCCCTTGAGCGTGTACTTGTCGGTCTGGATCTGGCCGGTCTTGATCAACGTACCGATATTGCCCTGGTCAATATCGCCGTCCGCACCCAGCTTCTCGGCATAGCGCAGGGTCACCTCGGTTCCGGCCGGACCCTGGACGCGCAGTTGTACCCAACCGGTCATGTTCTGCCCCATGTCGACAACAAACACGCCGGACTTGGGCTCAGTCACGCCGATTGGCTGGAGGGTCTGCATGACCTTGACGGGCAGGGTCTGGGCCGAGAGCACACCGCCGGGCGCAGGCACCACGAACGCCCTGTCCCAGACGGAGTCGTCGAAACCCATGCCGCACCACCCGGGGATTTCGCATCGCGCATCATAGAACTCGCCGTTGCGCAGGCCGTCGAACACGATCGGCCCCGTGCCGGTCTTCCATGAGGCGTCGCTGCCGACCACAGTTTCCGTTCCATCCTCGTGCAGGAAATGCAGTTGGACGATCAACTTCGGGATGTGGCGCCACGGCGCTTCATGGAAGTTCCACACGTCCTTGGTATGGGCATTGTACCAACCAGAACCGAGAACCACGCCGACCGCATTCCCACCACCGGCAACCAGGTTCGTTATGTCATGCGTGACATACAACGAGCGCATGTCGTACTTGGTAAAGAGCGGGTCCAGCACATGCTCGCCGACCTTGCGGCCGTTCAAATACAACTCGTAATAACCGAGCCCGCACACATAAGCGCGCGCGGACACGACCGGCTTCGCCAGGATAAAGGTCTGCCGGAAATAGGGCGCCGGCGGGGACGTTAGGTCCGGCAGAGGCGTCTGTTTCGGGGAGGCAATCCACTGCGCGCTCCAGTCCTTGTCTTCCAACAGACCCATTTCCCAGCAAGCCGCCTCGCTCCACGCCCCTTCACGGCCCTGCTCGTCCCAGGCACGCACCTTCCACCAACAGCACTGCCGGGACCGGAGTCCCGGCCCGGCATACCGAACGTGGACCGATTGATCTGACCCTGTCCTGCCACTGTCCCAGACATCTCCTGTGTGCTGGTCCAGACGCTCCCGGGAGGAGGCAACCAGGATCTGGAACGCGCTCTGCCGCCGCCCCCGCCCCGTTCCCTTCAGCTGCCAGCTCAAGGCCGGCTCCGGCGTATCAATGCCTAACGGGTTGACCGCGTAGTTGCATTTCAAGGACTCGGGAATCATCGGGATCATGGTCATGAAATTTTCCTGGTTGACCTGCGTGTTAGAAGACATCAACAACTTAACCTACTCAAATCCCAAGCGTGCTTGCCGTCCCCCTTATTCATGGAGAGCCATCCCACGGCCGTGGGATGTGCCGTGTGATTCCCCCGCTTGCACATTCCCAGCGGTTTTAAATGTATCTTTATCATAGTCGGCATTGGGACAGTGTCAAGTCAACGGGACCGACTGCTCGGATTTGTTCCCGCAAACACAAATTTGCTGCCAAACACAAATTTGCTTGCCCCACTTCCTCCAATCTGATACCCGATATCTGACAGACAGACGACAGACTTTCC
>VSJD01000051.1 GCA_008636095.1 Kiritimatiellota bacterium
ACGGAGAGGTGACCGAGTGGCCGAAGGTGTACGACTGGAAATCGTATGTGCCCCAAAAGGGCACCGCGGGTTCGACTCCCGCCCTCTCCGCCATTCTGCGCCCATCGTCCATCATCCGGTGTCCGACTCGCGTGCGGCGGCATTACGAAGCAACCGGACGACAAAATCGGGAAAAGTTATACCGGCAGCAGCCAGGCAGGCGGGGAAGCCGGCATTGGGCGAAATATCCGGATTGGCGTTGACTTCGAGAACAAACGGCCGGCCGGCCTGGTCGACACGAAAATCCACCCGGATATAATCACTGCAGTCGCAAGCGCGCCACGCAGCGAGCGCTGTTTCACGCAGGCATTCGGCAACGGAATCTTCCACACATGCGGGAACCCGGCGCGGCGAAATTTTGCCGGGAATGGTTCCGGGGACCCACTTCACGGCATAGTCCACAATATGCGGCCGGCCTGGGGGAAAAAGCGTAAAATCAATTTCCGCCAAAGGCAACACTTTCACGCCATCCGCCATCTCCAGCAACGACAGGTTGAACTCGCGCCCTTCCACAAAAACTTCTATTAACGCCTCCTGACCGTCATGCGCATGAACACGGTTCACGGCCTGAGCCAATTGGCCGCCCAAGTCACGCACGAGCGATGCGCCATCAATGCCTTCGCTGCCATCGGCGCAGAGCGGTTTTACAATCAGCGGCGGACGGGGAACACGCCCAAAATCCACCGCCGCGCCCGGCGGGACCACACAGGCGGCGGGCACGGGAATCCCATAAGCGCGCATGCGTTCCTTGGTCTGCCATTTGTTCTGGGTGAGTTTCAAACATGCGGAGGAACTGCCCGTACAGGGGTGGCCAAACGCGCGACACAAGTCAGGGATCTGATTGCATACCTCCGCACCACCTTCCAGGCGCTCAACCAGATTGAACACCACGGCGCCAGGCGCGGTCTTTAATATGGCCGGCACATCGTCCAGGCGCCGCACGCCGTGACGGCAGCAGGCAACACCCAAAGCGTCCAGAGCCGATGCCACGGCAGCGACTTCATTCAGAACACCCGCATCGGATTCACGCCAGAGGATTGCTCCCTGTGTATCCGGGCAATTATAAAGAACGATCGCTTCGCATTTGATTTTCATGGTATTATTTTCAGTTGACTGTGCTTATGAGATGCGGTCAGCATCTAATCACGTTTTTGGCATTTGGCAAGCCCCGCGGTCTTGCACACAAATTGTGTTGCACGCGATTCGTGTTTGACCAACCGTTCGTTTGAGGGTATCAATAGGTCAATTCAAACGAGGTCATAGAATGAAAATTGCGGTTTTAATCGGCGACGGCATGGGCGATTATCCCCTGAAGGAACTGGGCGGCAAGACGCCCTTGCAGGCGGCGGCCATTCCAAATATGCGCGCTATTGCCGCCGCCGGCACCGTGCGGCTGGTCAACACCATCCCGGCGGGCATGTCGCCGGGAAGCGACGTGGCCAACTTGAGTATCATGGGTTTTGATCCCCGTAAATACTACACCGGCCGGGCGCCCATCGAGGCAGCCGGAGCGGGCATAGCCATGGGCCCCCGCGATGTGGCCTTCCGATGTAACCTGATTGCCGTGGAACAAGAGTGCATCAAAGATCATTCCTCCGGCCATATTACTACTGAGGAAGCCCGCCCGATGATTGCGGCATTGAACGAACGCCTGGGCAGGCCCGGGCTCACATTTCATGTCAGCGCGGGTTACCGGCATTTATTGATCTGGGAAAACGGACCCTGCGAGCTTGTGACCATCCCGCCCCACGACGTGTTGGGACAACCAGTGGCACAGAACCTGCCGCAAGGTGTGCGTCAGGATGAGGTTCTGAGCCTGATGGAAGCATCCAAATCGATCCTGGCCGCGCATCCCATGAACACGGCGCGCCGGCAGGCGGGCAAAACGGCGCCCACGCAAATTTGGCTATGGGGCCAAGGCCAGCGGACTACCCTGCCGGCCTACCGAGAGATGTTCGGCTTGACCGGCAGTGTCATTTCGGCCGTGGACCTGGTGCGCGGCATCGGCAAACTGACGGGCTTAAACGCTGTAATCGTGCCGGGCGCCACAGGGTTCCTGGATACGAACTATGCGGGGAAGGTCAAGGCCGCGCTGAACGCGCTGGATCATGATGACTTTGTGTTCGTGCACGTGGAAGCGCCGGACGAATGCGGGCACATGGGCGACCTGAAACTCAAGCTCAAGGCCATTGAGGCTTTTGACCGCGAGGTCGTCGGTCCCGTTTGGCGGAGTCTGGAGGCCATGCGCCGGCCGTACCGCCTCATTATCGCCACCGATCACCGCACGCCGGTGGCCGTACGCAATCACACGGCGGAACCGGTGCCGGTGGCCGTGTTGAACGGACCAATACCGAACACCGGCTTGCCGTCGCGAAGCGCTATGGCGAAGCACGGCCGGGAAATGCCCTTCGACGAATTTGTTAACGGCGGCCAAGCCAGTGGCATGGCCTTTGAATGGCTGGAATCGCAAATCGGAAATCGGAAATATAATTATGAAGCAATACCTTAAAATTATCGGCATTATGGCGGTGCTTGCGAACCTGCTGGGTTGTGTCACCATGCAGGATTCCAGCGAGGTGACGCAACAGCAGGAGGATATGTTACTGCTCAAGGAAGACCTTAACCGCACGAAGGGCAAACTGGAAACCCTGGAGATGGAATATCAGCGCCTTTTGCGCGAGCTGGACGCCATGCAGGGCGCGGCGGCAAGCTCCAAAGGCGCAACGAGTTCCACGCAGGTCCGGATAGATGAGTTGGAGCGCCGTCTGAGCGTGTTGGAAGGCGCACGGGCCAAGGATCGGCAGGCGATTGTGGACCAATTAAGCGGCAAGATGGTCGACATCATGGGCGATAGAACCACCGGTAAATCCAGCCAAAAAAGCAAATCCGCCGCGACCAAGGCCAGCGCCACCGGCATGACCGGTTATGAGCATGTTGTCAAGGAAGGTGACACCCTGTCGGCCATTGCAACGGCCTACAAGGTCAAGATCGACGCCATTGCCGAAGCCAACAAACTGCAAAGCCCTTACACATTGAGAACTGGCCAGAAGCTGTTTATCCCGCAACCGTGAATAAGACCCTCCTATGCCAGAGCGCTTCCCCCTACGTGAAGCCACTTCGGCGGGACAAGTCGGAGGGCAGGCATCGGACCGAACACCGAACGAAGAACACCTAATTGTTCTCAACGGTTTTTCATTCTGCATTCAGCATTCTGCATTTCTTCAGCGGGCATTGTTCCATTTGCCGTTGGAACCCTTGCGGCAGGGACGGCTGGAGACCGCCACGTAAACGCCTTCCTCGCCCAGCAGGTGCTGGAGCTCCCGGATTAGAGCGTCGGACGGGTTCACGTTATAAGTGCTTTCCGTGTTCACAAACACTTCCGCGCCTTTCTGAAACTGCAAACAGAAGACGACCGGCGTAGGACCCGGGTTTGCTTTCAGCAGGTTCTTGATGGTCGTCAGTACTTCCGGCTGAACGTGAGTGGCGGGCAGATGCAGGCTGATGCGTTCAGTAAACCAACGGGGCACCTGATCGAGTGCATACATTTCATAGATCTTCATCGTGACGGCGTCTTCTTTTTTGTCAACCTGGCCGCAGACCAGCACGGGAGTGCCCTCCACAAGCAACGACTGGTATTCCTGATAGGGCGCCGGAAAGACGACCGCCTCCAGGGAACCCTCGACGTCCTCGATCTGGATCACGGCCATGGGTTCCTTCCTGGCCCTGGTAAATTTTTTATCCACCTTGGCCACGAGCCCGCCCACGCGGGTGATGGTTCCATTTTCCAGCGACATCAATTCCGCCACGGTCGCCAGCCGGTAGCGCCGCAGAAGCGGCTCATACTGCGTCAGCGGATGCCCGCTCATATAAATCCCCAGCAACTCCTTTTCCGCGGCCAGCAGTTCGTTCTCATGCCACGGCGGACAGTCCGGCAGGGTTTCCGGTTCGTTGCCGTGCCCGGGCACTTCCGCCTGCGCAAAGAGATTGCCCTGCCCCGTCTGGCGATCACTCTGAATGGCCGCGGCGCGGGCCAGGCCCAAGTCTATACCGGCAAACAACCGGGCGCGATGTATCCCAAAAGCATCGAAGGCACCGCAACGGATAAGGGTTTCCAGCACTTTGCGATTGACTACCCGGGCATCCATGCGCACGCAGAAATCAATCAATCCACGGAACGGGCCGTTGGTCTGCCGCTCCCGGACGATGGCCTCGGCCGCCTGCTCGCCGATGTTCTTAATACCGGCCAGTCCGCAGCAGATGGCAAGCTTCTGCGGCGCGAAACGTACGGCGCTGACATTGACATCGGGCGCGAGGATTTCGAGACCCATGGCGCGGACTTCATTCATGAAAACCGGCATTTTTTCCGGCTTGCCTATTTCGCTGGAAATCAGGGCCGCCATGAATTCCTCGGGATAATGGGCTTTCAGGTACGCCGTCTGATAAGCAATGACGGCATACCCGGTGCTATGGGATTTATTAAATCCGTACCCGGCGAACTTGGCGATGTTGTCGAATATTTTTTCCGCCTTGCGGTGGGGCATTTTGCAGGTCGCGTGACAACCGGCAACAAAAGTGGCGCGCTGTTTCTCCATCTCCTCCGGTTTTTTCTTGGCCATCGCGCGGCGGAGAATATCGCCCTGTCCCATGGAATAGCCCGCCAGCTGATGCGCCGCCTGCTGGACCTGTTCCTGGTAGAGCATGATCCCGTAGGTTTCCGCCAGGATGGGCTTCAGGAGCGGATCGTCATAAATGATTTTCGATGGGTCGGCCTTGCACTCCACGTACTTTTCGAGCATATGCATGGGGCCAGGCCGGTAGAGCGCGACCATGGCAATCAGATCTTCGATTTTATCGAGACCGATCCGTCGCACCAGGTCGCGCATCCCGCCGCTTTCCAACTGGAACACGCCGATCGTGTCGCCGCGCTGGAGCAGGTCATAAGTTTTATTGTCGTCCATGGGCAACTGCTCAAGGTCCACGGCGATGCCCTGGGTCTCAAGAACCAGTTTGACGGTTTCATCAATGACCGTGAGCGTTTTGAGTCCCAGGAAATCCGCCTTGAGCAGACCCAGGGCCTCGACGTGGTCCTTGCTGAACTGGGTGATAATCTCACCATCCTTGTCGCGCGAAAGCGGGACCAGCTCCGCCAGCGGGCGCGCGCCGATGACGACCCCCGCGGCATGCACGCCGGCATTGCGCAGGAGCCCTTCCAGGACATAGCCGTAGTCCAAAATCTTTTTGGCGTTCGGATCGGCCGCCGCGATTTTCTTCAGCTCCGGGTTCCGCTCCATGGCATCTTTAAGCGACAGGTCGGGGATTTCCGGAATCATTTTTGCCAGGCGATCGCACTCCGGCAGGGGGATCTGCAGGGCGCGGCCGACATCACGAATCACGGTCTTGGCGCCCAGCGAACCGAAGGTAATGATTTGGGCCACGTTTTCCCGTCCGTATTTCCGCTTCACATACTCGATCACTTCCCCCCGCCGGAACTGGCAGAAATCAATGTCGAAATCCGGCGGGCTTACGCGCTCCGGGTTAAGAAAGCGTTCAAAGACCAGGTTGTAGCGGAGCGGATCGACGCTGGTAATACCCATGGCATAGGATACCAGACTGCCGGCGGCCGAACCGCGTCCCGGCCCCACTGGGATTTTCTGTTCACACGCAAAGCGCACAAAATCCCACACCACCAGGAAGTAACCGATGAACCCGGTTTTTTCGATCACCTCGATCTCGTAATGCAGGCGCTCGATAATCCCGCGTTCCCGCTCGTCCTTGGCATGCTCGGGATCGGTAACGCAATAGCGCCGGCGGATGCCGTCGCGGCAGAGATGGATAAGGTAACTCTTGGGGTCAAAACCCGCCGGCACGGCAAACGCCGGATAATGCGGTTCCTGATTCAGGTTGAGCTCCACATTACAGCGGTGGGCAATTTCCACCGTGTTGCTCAGCGCTTCTGGCGCCTCGCTGAAGAGCCGCGCCATGTCCGCGCCGCTTTTCAGATAAAACTCCGGCGAACCGTACTGCATCCGCTTGGGATCGCTCATGACGGTGCCGGTCTGGATGCAAAGCAGGACCTCATGGGCCGCGGCATGACTCTTCTCCAGATAATGCACGTCATTGCTGGCCGCCAGCGGAAGGCCCAGGCGCTGCGCCAGGGCCAGCATGCCTTTATTGACGACCGCCTGGTTGGGTAATCCGTGGTCCTGGATTTCCAGATAGAAATTATTCTTGCCAAGAATCTCGGCATATTCCCCGGCGGTGCGCGCGGCGCCGGCCTCGTCGCCCGCCAACAGGCACTCCGCCACACGGCCTTTCAGGCAAGCCGAGAGACCGATCAGTCCCTTGCTGTAACGCGCCAGAATTTCCCGGTCAATGCGGGGCTTGTAATAATAGCCCTCCAGGTGCGCGGACGTGACCAGGCGAATCAGGTTGGCATAGCCGGTTTCGTCAGTGGCCAGAAGGACCAGGTGCGCCGCTGTCGCCCGGGGCCCATCCGTCTTGCGATCCGTCCGACTACCGGGCGCCTCGTACACTTCACAGCCGATTATCGGCTTAATGCCCTTGGCGCGGGCAGCCTTGTAAAACTCCACCGTCCCGTACATATTGCCGTGATCGGTCATGGCCACGGCCGTCTGTCCATGTTTCTGGATAGCCTCCATGAGCGGCTCGATCCGGCAGGCGCCGTCCAGCAGGCTGTAACTGGTATGCAAATGCAGGTGAACAAAAGGCGTGGTCATGGCAAATCAGCAAAGATTTTTTACCGCGGATAACATAGACCTGCCCGCAGTGCTACGGCGTTACAGGCGGGTTGACACGGATTATAAGCACGTGAAGTTTACCACGCCCTGCGCGAGGCGTGTCGGAAGAAAGAATGCCACACCAACAAAACTCCAAATTCAAAGTTTCAAATTCCAAGGAAAAACAATCAATTGAAGCAAAAGCAAAAAACAGACAGAAAACCAGGGTTTATTTTGCCTTTATCAGAATTTGACTATTCCTTGGAATTTGGATTTTGAAACTTGGAGTTTCTTAGGTTGCGGGGTGGGCCCGCGTTGGTATTCTGTTCTTTGTCCGGGGCGCGTCGGTCAGCGCTCGATTTCCTTCACGCTCAGATTATCCAGCAGAAACTTCACATTCCCTTCCGGCATCCTGAAATAAAGATGATAATTGTAGTTGGACTGCACCATGCTGGGACACTTGAAGCGATAGGTCCGTTTCTGCCAGCCGACCGAGGGCGGAATTATGTCAAAGGCATATTGGGTTTCATAATGGTCGGCTATATCCTCGGTGCCCGGCTTGACCAATTCACGCGTCCAGAAGGTCCATGTAGCAGGCTTGCCTTCCAAGATGGAGGAGAAGGATATCTCATATTGGCGCTTGAGCTTTAAATTGAACGTGCAGAGCGGCGCGACGACCCGCGCCCCGACCACGTGTTCCACCGTCGGACTTTTATTGATGGGCCGAATCCATGCCATATGGTTCCGGGTAAAGCCCTGGTAATTGTTGACATAGCGAAAATACATGAAGGTGTTGCCGTCCACCGGCCGGATCGGCGGGTCGCCGGCCTTGAGAATTAATTCCTTTTCCGCGCTGAACAGCAAGGCCGAATTGCAGTAGCCGCCAATGAAGTTTTGCCAGAAGACCCGGATGATGCCGTTCATCCAGTTCGCCGGCGCCAGCATATCCTTGGCTGTGTCCGTGCCCTTGACCGGCTCGGCCTTTGGAAACTTGGGCTCGGTCTTGGATCCCTGGTTGAGGGCGATATACACCTTGCCTTTCGGGGAGCCCAACAGCAGGTCGAAGAGTCCATCCTCGTTCCAGTCGCAGGGATAGACAAACGACATCGTGTCAAAAACTGTCTTGTTGGCGATTTTGATAAAGCCGTCGAATTCCAGAACCGCCGGCGCAAGGATACCGCGAAGGGCGGCCACCATGTCTTTGCCTTCTATGGCTTTCTGGGTGCCCTTGTGCAGACGGATCTGGCCGGTGCGCGTGCCGACGATCAGGTCGGGCAGACCGTCGCCATTGTAATCCACCACCGACGGGGTAAGTTGCTCGAAGCCTTCCCCATAGGACAAATAGAACATGCGATCTTCAATAAACACCGGCTTGTTGCGCGAGCCCGCATTCAACAACAGGCGCACGCTGTTGGCCGAATAGGTGCCCTCGCCGAGGATCAGGTCCGGCTTGCCGTCCTTGTTCCAGTCGGTCACCCAGGGGGACATATAGTTACCAAGGATCATGGTCTGCTTGCCCAGCATCAGCGTGGGCAGACGATCCTGGGGATCATCCACGCCGAATAGCGGATCCACATAGCGCGGTTTACCCATGCGCCGTGTGAACTGCCACTGCTGGCTCGTACCCGTGTTTGCCAGTATGCCAATATCACCTGTGAATGTGCCGAACAAAATGTCGTTATCCCCATCCCCATCCCAGTCGCATACATGGATTTTGGCGCCCCAGCCAATGAACGTTGGGATAAACGTGCCGGTGGTAAATTTGGGCTTGCCCTTTTCACCAGAGTTCAGGTAAATCCAGAGGAATCCTTGTGTATCGCTAACCACCAGGTCATTCAGGCCATCCCCATTCATGTCCACAAAATTCGGGCAGGACGACATGGGCGTATCCACCATCTGGCCGGCATCATTCAGCACAAGCGAATTGGCCACATTAACGTGCAGATCGTTGTCATCATCCACGCCATCCCAATAATTACCCAAGTTGGTCGTCGTTTCCCCGTTAAATACTGGCGGAAGCATGTTGCCGGACTTGACTTCCGGCGGTTTAATCGCGCTGGCCGCCGGCGCATTGGTCTGCGCCAGTGCCAGCCATGGTAGGGCCAGTGCGGCCATCAATGCCATTATCACACACGGTGGGACCAACCGCCCCATACTGTTGATATGTTTTTTCATAGCTATCAATTAGGCTTTGGTCGCGCCTTCTCCGCCCTACTTGGAAGCCCCCGCCTTGATCGCATTAGTGGATGCCGGCACATTGGCAACTGTCTCGCCGTCACCCGCCAACGGGGATGTCCGGTTCTTCACATCCGGGCCGGCGGGCAGTTCTTTCGGCAACAACATAATATCGCGCTGATAGCGGGTCAGCAGGTGCACCACGACGTTGATGCCGAATTTATAAATATTGCGCGTGGTTTCATCATTAACATTCCGGTAGATGATACCGCTTTCACTGCGCGGGTTATACAGGTGCGGGCCATGGACATAGCGCCAGATCGGCTTTTCCCCGCGTGCCGCCAGATTGGCGAGGTACCATTCGATCTTGCCGTCCCGGTTCAAGCGCGCCTCCCAGAAATGCCCGTAGCCGTTCAGCGTGTAGAGCACCGCCAGCTTGCCGCCGATGTTGATCATTTCAATCTGCTCGTGATAATTATTCATGCCCGTGGGCAAACCGATATTATCAAAGAAGGTATCGAACATTTCATGATTTTCCGGGACTATCTCAAAGTCCCGATCCGGCAAGACGCGCGCCATTTCCCGCCGGAAGGCAATATCGAAACGGGAACGGCGCCCGGCCAGGGCGCTGTCGGCCCAGATGGCGCCACCCAGGGTCAGGTAATCGCGCAGGTTTTTGACTTCGTTATCTGCCAGACGGAAATCCTTATGGCCGGTCAGATAAACAAACGGCGGCTTAAGGGTAAAGAGCTTATCCGTGCCGATATCCAGCACTTCCGGCACAACTTGGGCATCAATCCGGTCCCGGGACCAGGCACGAATCTGGAGCATCATGTTTTGCAGGGAACCGCACATGGGAACATCGGGTCCGCCCACCGTGGAATCCGAATTGCAGTACCAGTCGCCATCCAGATACTTGGCCTGAAAGATCGTGAATTTGGCTTTCGTACTACGCTTTGAACCCGAGACACCCCAGCCTTTCTGGAATTTGGCCACTCCCTGGAGGCGCGCGATGCGGGCGCCCTCGATTTTTTTGCTCATATCCGTCT
>VSJD01000048.1 GCA_008636095.1 Kiritimatiellota bacterium
TTACCTTGACCTCGGCCATTTTCAGCACCGGCATGACGGTCAACGTTTCCTTGCGAACGAAATCGGCCGGCGTCGTGACGGTAATACGGGTCACGGCGGTTTTTATGGTCGCCGCCGTGGTATTCACCTTGACATCCTTGGTTTCGGCTTTCGTCTCCTGCTTGGGCATCGGCGGCGGGGGCGGCCCCAACGGTGGCAGAACCAGAACGGCACCTTCATCAAACGAACCACGGATGGCGATATAAGATGAAATCTTGTAGCCGGCGAAAATCATGAGGAGTGAAAGATAGAAGGCCAGTGAAATCAGAAAATACCGGCTCCGGAGCAATGGCAGGACCAGAAACCAGATTCCCCTGCTGGTCCCCGCCGATTTTTCCAGTTCTTCGACTTTATGTTCGAAATCGAGAGGCATGCTCGTAGTCTTTTTACTGATTGGCAAAGAAAGACAGATTTTTCACACCGGCGGACGCACAGGCCGCCAGGACATCAATGATCCGCTGTTGGCGAACCTTCGGCTGCGGGTGAATAACCACCGGCTGTTTGTCGCCGAAGAGATCAATGCACTGTTTCAGCTTGGCCTGCAACATTGGCAACAGATTGTCATCCGCGCCGCCAACGGGCTGTTGATTGCAGAACACCTGCCCGTTTTCCGCAATGGCCAACGTCAGCTCCGCCGGTAACGATTTAGCTGCGGCGGTGACATTGCCGGGCATCATCAGGCCGAGGGATTTTTCTTCAATCTTAATTTGGGACGAGGCAATGAAATACAGGAGGAGCAAAAATGTGCAGTCCATCATCGGCCCCATCTGCAGTTCACATACCTCGTCTTTTTCTTCCCGGAATTTCATGGCACGGGACGTTTCCTTAGTTTTCCTTTTCCACGGTCGAAAACAGCATGTTCGGCACGTTGGCGGCGGCCACGGACGCCATGACCTGCTGGGTAAACTCGTACGGCACCCGCCGGTCAGCGCGCAAGATAACCCGGAAGTTAGGATTCTTGCCCAGCTTGGCGCTTTTTTCGATAATCGGCGTCAAGTCCAGAGGGTCGCGAAAGACCAATACACCAACCTTATACGTGGGTTCGTACAGTCCCTCATCCCATTCAATGTCCACGATGAACTGGCCGGACTCGTCTTTTTCCACAATGCCCTGATGGGTGCCCGGCAGATGCACTTTCTTGCTGATCCGCACCATGTCAATCGTACTGACCGACACGAAATAGAGAATCAGCAGAAATACGCAGTCCATCATCGGTCCCATTTGCAGGGCGCAGGATTCCGCCTCTTCGGCCAACCATTTTTTCTTCATGCCGCGCTTACTCCCAATCCAACTCCGCATTGCAATGCTGGCATTTCTTGTCGCCCACGGTCACTTCCTTGGAACAATTCGGGCAGGCCACATGCTCCGCATTGGCCGGCGTTGCTCCGGAAACGGTGGACGGTCTGGCCGCCGTACTGGTCTTGACCGCCGAGGCCTTGGGAGCCGGCGCCCCGGAAGCCATGCCGGCCTTGCCGCCGCCGAGGTAAGCCATGCGCGCTTCCTTGGTCACGATCACCAAGTCGGCCGGAATGTTGTCGAAATCAATTTCATCAAACAGCACGGTCAGACGACTTTGAACATATTCCATGACCTTCTTGATGCGATTACCGAGAATGTAATACGCGCACAAGCCGGGAATGGCGATGGCCAGGCCCGTATAGGTGGTGACCAGGGCGGTCCCGATGTCACCGGCCAGCTTGCTCGGATCGCCCACGGCGCCGCTAAAGGCCATGGAGTTAAAAGCGCCCATCATACCGGCAATCGTGCCGAACAAGCCGAGCAACGGCGAAATTGTGGCGTTCAGGTTGATATATGCGTTCTTGTTCTTGAACACATTGGTTTCGTTCGACGCGGATTCCAAGGCGGCGATGTCAAAGGCTTCGCGGCCGTTGGGCAGTTTTTCGAGCGCCGCGCATAAAATGCGGGTTGCCACGCAGGGATTGTCCATGCCGATCTTCCACGCTTTCTGATAATCCTTGACCAGCAGGGTTTGATACAACTGCTGGATGATCTCCGTGGGACAGATAATGCGAACACGCAGTTTCATGAGCAATTCAATCAAGATCGCGGTCGCCCACACGGCCGTGCCCAGCAACGGCCACATGGTCATCCCGCCTTGATTCCAGTAATCCATGAAGGTTTCCGGCTTCTTGTTCTTATCATCCACTGCCGGGGCGGCGCCCCCGCCCGTTGTGGCCGACGCCTGCGCGTAGGCAGTCGTCGTAAAGCTCAGTCCGGTCCACTGCGCCGTCCCGCCCAGCAACAGGCCGATTACCATCGCCGCCATTAAGAAACGAAACCATCGCGTCTGCATAGCGTTCCTCCTGAATAACTTACGTTTCATTTGCGCGTTAATATCCTCGACGTTTCCTTGAGATAAATTGGCCCTGCTTAGCGCGGCAACCGTCGCGGCGTCCCGCTATGGGCGGGGCAAGCGTAGCGTTTACCACGCGTTTCGCGTGGCCCCTCCTATAAAAATCAGACGCTGATCGCAGTCCGGGCGTCCGGATCCTCCGTGCTTTACGGTTTGACCGGTTTGGCCGCCGCTTCCTGATCTGCACGTCGCGCACCAAGGGTTTTGCGCATCTCGATCGCCTTGGCGGCAAACGGCGACGCCGGATAATTTTCAATCAGCTCGTTTAGCATCCCTTCGGCCTTGGCATTCTGATTGGAGGCCGCCAATAACCCTGCGCCACGGTAAAGGGCTTCCGAATAAAATGGCTCCACAGGATACAGGCCAATCACATGCAAATACCCGTCAAGCGCATCGGCTGGGCGTGCGAGGGCTTCCTGGCATTGGCCGATCCCGATATAAATTTCGGCCGCATAAGCCAACTGATCCTTGGCCGGTTTCAGTTGTTTATCATAAAGCTGGGCCAATTCCTGGAATTTGGCAAGGGCCGGCGCATAGTTTTTCATGGCCAGCTCAATTTCGGCTAAGCCCACTGAGGCCGACATGCTGAGCGGATGCTCCGGATAGGTCTGCAGAAAGGCCTTAAATGCTTTATCCGCCTTGTCGTAATCGCCGGCCCGCAAGCTGGCACGGCCGAAATATACCATCCCTTTGGCCGCCCATTCCGTGTCCAACCCCAGATACTGCATCATGACCTTGCCCAGGTTTAACTGGGCATCGCGGAGATCGCCTTTTTCATAGGCGGCAATGCCGCGCACCACGCTGGGGGGCGGCGCAACCGTCAATTGGACAACCCCGGCGCGGGGCACAGTGACTTCCCCACCCTGGGCCAGTTGGACCCGGATGCCGGCGGCATCCACGGATACGACCCGGCCCCGGAACGTTTGCGACTTGGTCACTACCACGTCTTCCGGCCAGGCCGGCATGCTCGACAGCATGAGACCGGCGGCCACGAGCACCGGTACGAGTAATCCTTGTTGGCGCATACTCTCTCTCCCCCGCGTTACCCAATCGCCGTCCATCCCGACTTCGCCGTAGGCACCACCCAGGTCGGCCAACTGTCCTGGCTTACCCGCCTTTGGCGGCACCGTAGACGGCCAGGGCTGTACGGCCCTGCCAAATTTTCATCATCCCATTCTTCGGTAGGGCGAAACCGCGCCCTAAGCGGGGTAAACAGCCTTGCTTTCCACGTTTACCAAGCCATAGGCGTGGGCCCAATGGTCTTTTCCGAGATGACCTTGTGAGTGAGTAGTTACGACTAAAGAAAGATAACGGCATTCGTGCTAACGTGTCAAATAAAATAATAAAAAAAAATCTGGCCATTTTTTCATAAAACGTGTAATGCTTGAGGCAGTTTCAAAGCCATTTTTGCACCTTTTTAAAATCAGCTCGCTTGGATGCGCATTGGCACTACGGATTAAAGCGATGGAACGGAGGCACTATATGAGCACACGCGCTCTACGAATGAGTCTGGCAGGCATGGCTTTCCTGTGGCTGACGGTGGCAGCCCCGGCCCTCGAACGGCTGGACGAAATGGCCACCATCGGCGAGGAACACATGCGCTCCGGCAAATATACCGAGGCCATCAAAGTCTATGAAAAAATCATGGAAAATCCCACCTATGAAAACATCCTCGCCATTAAATTCGATCTGGCGTGGGCCTATTACCTGACTGGTGCTTTCGGAAAAGCCATTCCACTTTTCACCGACCTTTCCAGTGTCCGCGCGCCCAGCGCGGTGATCAAGGCCCAAGCCTTGTTCCTGCTGGCCGACTGTTACGCCCGGCTGGCCGCCACGCAGGATGAAAAGAGCGCCGACCGCAAAAAAAATATTCAGAAATCGCTGGAGCTTCATACCGCGTTTCAGACCCAGAACCCCAAGAGCGCGAACATCCCCCTGTCTCTCTACGGCCGCGGGTACGCTTATTTTTTGAACAGTCAGTACACCGAGGCCGAAGCCGATCTGAAAAACCTGATGCGCTTGTATTCGAACAGTTCGGCGGCGCAGGATGCCAACTATCTCCTGGCCAGTGTCTATAGCCAGCAGGGGCTGGATTACATGAAGGCCGGTCGGAAAGACGACGCCAAGCGGTTCATGGAAAAGGCCCGCGATATTTTCGGCCAGTTGACCAAAACGGAAGGAAATCCCGTCACGGCCAATGACAGCATGTTCGCCCTCGCGGAAACCTGGTTCAGCGCGGGCCTGTATAACGAGGCCATCCTCTCGTTCCGCGAAGTCCGCGCCAAAAACGAAGTCCTGCAAATCCTGAAGAGCCAGATCGACAAGGCCCAGACGCAACTCGGCGCTCAAACCGGCCGGCAGGAAGATACGACTTTCGTCAAAGGGGAACTGGACCGGCTCAAAGCGCAGTGGTCCGCCGTCAGTGAAGGCACGGATTTGGTGATTGCAAGCTATTTGCGAATCGCCCAGTCCAATTTTGAAATGGGCGCGTACGACGTATGCCGCGTGATCTGCCGGCACTTGATTGCGTTCACCGCGGATGAGCGCAAACAGCAGGCCAACTACCTGCTGATCAATACCTACCTCAAGGATGAAGATCCTGACAGCGCGGCCCGCGAAATGGAAGGGTTCCAACAAATCTTTGGCACCGACGCACCCATTGCTGACACCGTCAGCCTGGCGATCGGCCAGTTGTACCTGCGGCAGGGCACGGAGACAGGCGTTGCCAATGCCCTGGCGCAGTTCACCAAGAGCGTGGATGAATATCCCCAGGGCAGTGCGCTCGAAGATGCGCTCAATCTCAAATTTACGGCCGAATACGTGCTCAACCAGTACAAAGAAGCCAACCAGACGATTGACGCCTACCTGACAAAGTTCCCAAAGGGGTATGCCGTGCCCACCGCTCTTTATTACAAGGCCATGTGCCTGGTGGCGTTGAATCAGCCGGACGAGGCGCTGAAAACCATTGACCAGGTGATCCAGCAGTTCCCGAAGAAAACCGAGACCTTCGACGCGGTGGACGAGGTTTTTTACCAGAAGGGCGCCATGCTCGTGAAAGCGAAAAAAACGCAGGAAGCCATCACGCACCTTGAAACCTTCCTTGAGCGCTTCAAGGACAGCAAACTGCGGCCGGAGGCCATGTATCAGCTTGGCATTGCCCTGAATACAGCGGGGCAGACGGACAAGGCCAAAGCCATGCTGGAAGGTATCGCCCAGCAGTATGCGGATAACAAGATCGTGCCGATCGCCCTGTATCAGATTGCAGTGATCTATTACGAAAAAAAGGATTGGGGCCGTATGGCCGAAGCCCTGGAAACGCTGATCCAGATTTGTCCGCAGAGCGAACAGGTGACGGACGGCTTTTTCTGGCTTGGCTATATCGCCCGGCAGGATGGGCGGTTCGAAGATGCAATTGATTATTATACGCGCTGCGTGGAATCAAACCCGGCCTACAGCCAGGCGCCGGATTGCCTGCTGGCCATCGCCATGTCATATAAGGATAAGGCCGACAAAATGGGCCAACCAATGGTATTGCCGGAAGAAAAACGCGCGCTGTTCCGCGCCACGCTATATAATGCCGCTTACGCGTTTGAAGATCTACTGGCCAATTACCCGGATTCCGACCAGGCGCAGGAGGCTATTCCCGGGATGGCCAAAGCTATTTTTGATCTCGTCAATTATCGGCAGATCACCGAAGACGAGGGCGGCCGGTTCTTTGTCAAGGCCATCGCGCGCCACAAAGACAACACCACCCTGGCGGCCCAGTTATCGTTCGGTTACGGCAATTTCTTAATGCTGAACAAGCAGACCGACAAGGCCCTGAAGGCATTCAAACAAGCCTTTGCCACCCAGACGGACGTGCGGCTCTCGCCGACAATGCTGGCCAGCTATGCTGAGGCGCTCAAAGAGGCCAACGTGCCGGCCGAGGCGGAAACGATTTACAACAAGATCATTGCCGATTTCCCCAACGATCTGCGGGCGCTTGCGCCGGCCTGGTACGGCCTGGCGGACATTAAATTCCGCCAGAACGATTTTGCCGCCGCCAAGCCGGCTTTCGAAAAAGTCCTTAAGGATTTCCCGTGGTATGAACCCGGCAAGCAGGGCAAGGTCAAACTCGCCCAGATTTTTGAAAAGAACAAGGATTATGCCCAAGCCGAAGCGATGTTCACGGCCGTCTGGCAACAGGAAAAAGGCGATGCCCGTATCGGCGCCATGCTGGGAGTGTCCCGTTGTCAACTTGCCCAGGTCCAATCCGCGAACAAACCGGCCAACTGGAAAGAACTCATCCGGGTATGTTCCGAAAACCTGACCAAGATCATCGTGCTGTACGAGGCCTATCCCGATTACTGCTCGGAAGCCTACCTCCTGCAGGGCCAGGCCTGCGAGCTGATCAGCGACACGGCCAAGGCCAAGGAAATGTATTACAAGATCACGACGGATTACAAAAACTACCCGGCGGCCAAACCCGCGGCTCAGCGCCTGCAGGCCCTGGGCGGCTATACACCGCCCGCCGTTGCGGCACCCGGAAAGTAACAATCATTTCTTCCCGACGGCCAAGGTCATGGCAACTTCCGGGCAGGTAAAGGGCGAATCGTATTTTGTGCAGTTGATACAGCCCATGTAGAGCTTGTGCATCAGTGTTTCCTTGGCTACCTCGCGGAAGCCGAACTGGCGAAAGAATTCCGGGGTGAACGTCAGCACCACGATCTGCGCTGGATGAAACCGCTTGATCCGCTGGATCACCGCCTTCACCAGGGCCGAACCGATCCCCTTGTGCTGGTAATGACTGCTGATCGAGACGGATTTGATTTCGATGGATGGGTTGAGCGCCTTGCCTATTTCCGGCAAAATCTGCCAGGCGGCGGTCCCGATGATCCGGCCCCGGGTCTCGCACACCAGAAACCGGTCAATATTCTGCACGATATCACTGATGGCACGCGGCACCACCTCGCGGGGATGCTCCTTGATCAACGCGTAAATGGCGCCGGCATCTTCAAACCCGGCGTTTCGAATCGTAGCGGCAATGGCGGTTTTCATGGCTTAAGATTTATCCTCCTCGGCCGGAATGCGCACGCACGTGTCATTCCTTACCCTGTGCCCGGAAGGATGCGCGGGGCGCTTAACTTCCGGACTGCGTTTCGTTTCTTTTCCATGATGGATAGCACGCGCACATCGTCTTGGCGAGAAAAAATCGCGGGAGATTCGCCGGTGGCGACATCTCGCCTGGTGGCGACATCTCGCCCGGTGGCGCTTGACACCGATCCAAAGCGGTTTTATTATACGAGGAAAATTTTATGCAACTCTTGAATATAACGTTTCGACAAATTCCGATCCTGATCGCCATTGCCGCAGGAACCGTTGCGCTCTTCATTTATGTGAACAACTGTTCCCGCCCCCGGGCCATTGAGCAGGCAATCCGGGCGCAATCCATGCCCCGCCTGGCGGAGGCGGTGACCAGGCACCCGGATCATGTCAACCGACGGAACAAGCAAAACGGCATGACCCCACTGCATTGGGCCGTCATGGGAAATCAGACCAACATGGCGGAATATCTTCTGGCCCACGGCGCCGACGTGAATGCCGGCGACCGCTATGGTTTGACGCCCTTGCACAAAGCCGCCGCATTCAACGGCAAGGACATGGCCGCAATCCTGCTGGCCCAGGGCGCCAACCTTAATGCAATGGGCACCAAATATGGCGTAATCCAGGTTATGCCCCTGCACTTGGCGGCCGAAGCGGGCTTTGCCGACGTGATCCAGGTGTTGCTGGATCACGGCGCCGATATCAACGCGCGCACCGGCGGCCAGAATTGCGTGACGCCGCTCCACATGGCCGCCGCCAAAGGCAGAAGCGCCGTCGTAAAAATGCTGTTGCGCTCCGGCGCCGAAGTAAATGCCCGGGACATCAAAGGGCAAACACCTTTGCATTGGGCACTGGTCGCGGAACAACCCGAATGCGCCGACATTATCCGCATCTTCGGCGGCACGGAGTGAGCCGGAGGGCGGATGACAGACAACAGAGATCAGAGGTCAGAAATCAGAGGTCAGCATTTCGCAATGAGCTGATCCAATTCCCTTAAAACGGTTTCCGGCTCAATGGCGGCCAGAGCTTCACTCGTCGGCTCGCGGCCTCGGAGGATGACTACATTTGCGCCGCGCGGGCCCCACACGTCCGCATCCGTGGGGCCAAAGAGCGCCACGACGGGAACCCCCAACGCCGCGGCCAGATGGGTAATCCCGGAATCGTTGCCTACATACCCCTCGCTGACCGCAAGCACCGAGGCTACCTCTTTCAAAGTCCGGTTGGTCAGCACGGGCACTGCCGGTGTCAACCGCAGTAACGCCCGCGCCGCGGCCGCATCCGCTTCACCCAGGATGAACAGGGGCTGGACGGACATGGAGCACCGCACACGATCCGCCAGCAGGGCAAACTGTTTGACCGGCCAGTTTTTACGGGAACTGCCACTGCCCGGATGCAGGCTAATGACGTCGCCCGTCAGTCCTAGCTCCTTCAGCCAATGCCGTCCTTGTTCCCGCAGTACAGTTGGCCATACCAGCAGGGGCTCGTCGCTGATCAACGTTGATATTCCAAGATCCTTTAGCGGACGCAGAAAATGATCCACCGCATGGCCTGATGCGACAACAGGCGAACAGGCAATCGCCTGACAGGCAATCGCCTGACAGGCAATCACCCGTTTCGCGCCGGCCGCTCGAAGGTTGGCCTGCACCACGCCATCGGCATCGTTGAGATAGGACAGGATGAGGTCAAAGGAAGCTATATCAGCCCGCTCGCGCTCCGGCCAAACGCGGCGCGGAACAAACCATTCGGCCATGCCGGCGGCGTCCAGCGATCGAACGCGGTTAATCAGGCCGGCGGCCACGGCCAACTCGGCCATGCCGGGATGCCCGATCAGCTCGATTATGGCTAAAGGCCAATGCCGGCGCAAAGCCCGGATGGCCGGCAGGGTCAGGATGAAATCGCCCAGCGCGCCGCCGCGCAGGATCAGGATGCGCGGCGCGGTAGTGGTTGTTATTGGGACAGGAGTGAACCCATTCATCAATCAGTTCTGGAACATTTTATAACACAATCTAACCAAGTAATACTGGTGGGTGCCTATATTTTACCATGCATACCGCCGGGGCATTCCCTCCGGCATGCTTCAATGGCCGCTGCCATATTTCGTTCCGGAGTCCCGCGCCCCGGGTAAAGCTGTACGTACCCGCAGCCGCTGTCTACGAATTCTTTGATACGCTCATCAATCTGATGCGGCGTTAGCTCCAGCATTTCCTGCGGGGTTAACTGCGCCCAAAAACGCTGCCCCATGATGGAATACATCTCCTGAAGCGTCACGTTCTTGCAACCAGCGCCATGAAATTCGGTAATACCCACCTCATCCCTGGCGATAATCAGATGTTCGGCGCGCAGTAATTCGCTGTGCATAAAACGAATGGTGTTCGCAGCATAGAGCCGCCGATAGCAGGGCGCGGCGAATTCCCGATACATCGTGGGTGAGAGAAGTCCCGAAAAATCATCACCGGTATACGTAAAACCGGTATATTGTTTCCCGGAAAGTGAGGCGCCGAATGT
>VSJD01000049.1 GCA_008636095.1 Kiritimatiellota bacterium
TGCGAGTTTTTCAGCCGCTTCGACAACAATATCCAACACTCGACGTGCGTTTGCGGGATCATCCGCCATGCCGTTCATCACGCTCATACCCGTAAGCTCTACTGCATAACTGATAACGCCGGCATCCTCCCCGCCAAAGTCTGCCGGATAACCGTGCTCATGGTAGTATTTCCAAAACTTGTACTTTTTGGCCATAATACCGCTGGTCTTGAGGTCTCCCATGACCAGGCGATCGGCATTCGACACGTCGGTGATCACTGGTTTGGTAGTGTCCAGATACGGTATTTCATCTTCAACCGAATCGATCACTTTCATGCCGAACAGTGAGGAAAATGCACCGCCAGCCATTTCCGCCCCAGGTTGGATAAAATTCCCAACGCCCCAGCGTTTTTCAACATACTCCTTGGCGGCGAGTTGTGTTTTCAACATTAGCTCGGGTGAACTATAGTATTCTCGATAGGTTACGCCACCGTATTCTGTATACGTAACATTGCAGAAAGCGATATGCCATTTTGGCTTCATGATTACTCCTATGATGATCGTCTACATCATTAGCCTGACCTATTCATGAAGATTTCAAATCTTCATGAATAGGTCACCCGCAGGGCTTCGACGTGAGCGACTTAAGTCGCTCGTGCTCAGGGCTAACCTTGAGCAAGTCTGCGATTTTTGCAGACGCATCGAAATTTCAAAGCCCTTGGCTTTGAAATGCTTATGAATGAAAATGCCATTTTCATGAATAATGCAGGTTAGCAGGTTCCACTGTTTTAAGGTTAATACACGCGCCAGCCCAGTAACAGCATATCGGCGCCAATGATGATTCCGAAGATGCCCACGGCACGGGTAAGCGGCGCATGGTTAATCCAGCGCTCTGTCCATTGGCGCAATTTAAATGGGCTCCAGACCAACACGATGCCAAAGATCACGAGCAGGTAAGCGAAGCTCGTCATAACCAAACGGCTCACGGAGGGATACACGAACGCGCTTTCCAGAATCGGGAGCGGCGCCAAAAGCATGAACCCGCCCAGCGCGCGGGCCGCCAGCAGATCGTCCACGAACAGGATCACCAGGACATAGGCCACCGGTACGGCCGCATACACCAAAACGTGGTGCGCATCCACCCACGCGAACTTCATCTGCAAGAGAAGCCAGGCCGACCAAATGATATCCACGGCGGCCAAAATTCGACCGGCCCATACATGCCGGGGAAACGCGCCGACCCAGGCGGCTGTCCCCCGCGGCCACAACGCCATGCCAGCACTCCAGACAAAAACCAGCGCACCACAAATCAGGGTTATAAAGGCCAAGTCCGACATGATGAAATCCCCCTATTTAATAAATGCAGAATGCAAAATGAAGAATGTATAATGAAAGATCACGTTGACAGCTCGATGTTCCTGGTTCTCTCGCCTGGGCATAGCGCTCCGGCGTAGCCTGGTCGTTCTTTGTTTTTCATTCTTCATTCTGCATTCTTCATTCTACATTTCCGTACAGCGCTTGCGCGGTTGCCTGGGCGATGCGTATCATAACAAGGTCGCCGGCCTTCAAACCCGGCGCCGCTTCAAAGACGGCCAGGACATTCTGGCGCGTGCGCCCGGACCAGCGCGCTTCGTTCCGTAGGCTGGGACCTTCCACCAGCACCTCGCAGGCCTGGCCTATAAAAGCCTGATGGAACGTCTGACTGCGCCTGCCCTGGTCCTCCAGAAGCGCGTGGTTGCGCCGTAGTTTTTCCTTGGCGCTCACGTCATCGCTCCACTGGGCCGCAGTGGTGCCTGGGCGAGAATTGTATTTGAAGATATAGACATTATCAAAGCCTATTTCCTCCAGGAACGCACGGGTCATATCAAATTCCTCCGGCGTTTCCGTGGGAAACCCGACGATGACATCGGTCGTCAGCACGATGCGCGGCGCAGCTTCCTGCAGGCGCCGTACCGCCGCGCGATAATCTCCCGCCGTGTAGCCCCGGTTCATAAGCTGGAGAATCCGATCGGAGGCGGACTGCAGGGGCAGGTGCAGATGCTCACACACGGTGGGCAGTTCGGCGAAAACACGGGCCAGTTCCGCAGTACAGCCACAAGGATGCCCCGACGTGAACCGCAGGCGGCACAAACCCGGAATATCATTAAGCGCTTCCAGGAGGCGCGGCAAGGGTTCCGTGAAGCCGCGTGGTGAGCGATCAGTCGCCTGCCAGACGGAAGTTTGGCGGCCATAGGCCATGATACTCTGGCCCAGCAGGGTGACTTCTTTAACGCCATGCGCGACCAGTTGGCGCACTTCTTCAATAACGTCCCGGGCCGGCCGGCTCCATTCCCCTCCGCGCACTTCAGGGACCACGCAATACGCGCAATGCCGGTTACAGCCGAAGAGAATATTAACAAAGGCGGACATCTCGTTAGGTAAATGCGTGTGGCCGTCATACGGATCGTCGGCTGGCGCAACATCGATAATCGTTCGGCGTTCCGCCATAGCGCTTCGCGACGGCGAGTCGGCGAAGCCTCCGGCGTAGCCCGGGTCGCTTAACTTCTGGGCAAGCACGGCATCGAGGATCGCGGGTACCCGCGCCAGGACATGCGTGCCCACGGCAAAATCCAGACCGGGGACCTTGCGAAACAGATCGTCCTTCAGGCGCTGGACCATACAACCAACGACCCCGACGATTCGATCCGGATGTTCCTGCCGGGCGGCAATTAACATCCTCAGTTTGCCGATAGCCTTGTCTTCGGCCTTGGCGCGCACACTGCAGGTGTTTACAATCACGGCATCGGCCTGGCTTTCGCGCTCCGCCAGGGCAAACCCATGACGTTGAAGCAGAACGGCGACCATTTCACTGTCCCGCTCATTCATCTGACAGCCGTAGGTCTTGATATAAACTTTGAATGACATTTGATTTCCGTTCGGCGTCTGAATCTTGTAGCGTAATGCCCTCGCAACTGGCATCATGGTTAAAAAGTCAAAAGTCTATCACGGTTCAAGCTCATAGCCAACATGACATTCATTACAAGATTGTCATAGCGCCTCATAGGAAATCGTAATGCGAATATTATTGAATACGCGCAACGAAAACATAAAGCAGGACATGGCAATGCAAAACGAAAACCAAACCATGGCAACATGCGACGGCCGCCCTCATTTTTGCATCAGGAAAAAGTGTTGGATCCGACCGCTAAAATGGGTTTTGAGCCTGGCGATCATTATTACGGCCGGCAACTGGGTCGTGGCCTCCCGCATGCTGTGGAAAAATTACGACCGGGCCGTTACCTGCCTGGCCGCGAGCGCCTGGCCGCTGAACCGGGGCGTCATGTCCCTGGAGGTGTTCGAACTGAAACCCGGCGCCAATGCGCCGCTTAACATTGTGTCCGCCCGATTGTCCGTGTTCGATGATTGCTTCTCCGTCGCGCTCACTTCTCCCAATAATAATATCCGCGCAAATCTATATCGTGACCGCAAGTTACATCTTTGTGCACCGGACAAAAAAACGCATTTTGTCGCCGATAGTACGGCCCTGGACGATACCCGTCGAGCGCTCGCCGAGATATCAAAAGAGATCCCGTGTTTTTCCTGGCTGGGTCGGTTGGGAATTAATCTTGCGCTTCGTCCCTTCATTACTGGAATTGAACACAGGAATGGTGCGATCGGCTGGCGGATCCGGATGATGGGAGGCAAGGCCATTTTGGCAGGCAACGGCGACCTGCGCCGGATGGAATTTTGCCCCCCTTCGAAGACCGGCTGGCGGGCCACGAAAACCGGCTGGTTGGTCACGATCTCTGAAAAACCTTTGAACAGCTCCGGGAGCAGTGAACTCACGCCGCCGGCAGGCCCGTCCATAACCGTCAAAGGCAACGAGCTGGACTTGAGCCTGGCCGCCGCGCTGCGGATCGGCGCCTTGCAGTTTCAGCCGATCCGCAAAAGCGCCGATGGCGAGCAAAGCAATGGCAAGGGGCGCCTCCGGGTAAGCAACGGCAATCGCGCACTGTATGTGAGCGGAACGCCTTATGAGATCGGTTATCAGCATGGTAAACTGCTGAAGGACAGCGTGCACCGGGTTTGCCGCCGTTTGGTTTACGGGGTGGGACTGGCTTATTCCCTGGAGAAGGGCAAGTGGTTTATCAACGAGGCACGCGCCTTAATCGAACGCCAACGACCGTATATGGATTCCGCTTATTTTGAAGAAATGCGCGGCCTGGCGGAAGGATCCGGCGTCTCGCTCGAGGAGGTGCAAATCGGCAACATCATTCCTGAATTCTTTCACTGCAGCGGCGTGGCCGTATTCGGCAAGGCCACCACCCGCGGCCAGCTGGTTCACGCCCGCGTGCTCGATTACATGACCGAGGTGGGATTGCAGGATGAAGCCGTCGTCATGGCCGTTGAACGAACCGGCGTCCTGCGCTTCGTGAACGTGGGCTATGCGGGCTTCATCGGCTCGGTGACAGGCATGAACGAGAAAATGATCGCCATCGGCGAAATGGGCGGACGGGGCGAGGGGTTCTTGGATGGGACGCCGATGAGTTTCCTGCTCCGCGGGGCGCTGGAACATGCCGCGACGCTCGATGAGGCCGTGGCCTATATGCGCGACCGCCGTCGAACCTGCGAATATTATTATGTTATCAGCGACGGAAAAATTCCGGATGCCGTGGGCATCGCGGCCACGACCGGCAAGTTCGAGGTGGTGCGGTCCGGGCAGGCCGTTGCGCAGCTCCCCGAGGCTGTTGAAAACGCCGTGCTCATGTCAGCCGGCGACCGCTACCGCAACCTGGTCCAACGCGTGCGGGAGCGTTACGGAAAGATTGATGGCCGTGCGCTCTTTGAAATTATCAAACGGCCGGTGTCTATGCGTTCTAACCTGCACGACGCTATCTTCGAACCGCAGGATCTCCGGATCTGGGTAGTCAATGCCTCCCGTAATGAGCCGGCCTGCGATCAGCCGCCGGCCATCTATGAATGGAAGGATTTGTTTCGCTGAATTTATCCGACTGTAGCCGGGGGCGTCAATCCCTGAGAAAGTCTCAACAAGGTTTGCAACAAACAGGGCAGACCATTACTGATCCGGAAAGAGTGAAAATGTTTTTTACCAAGAAGAAATCCTTGCGATTCCTGGCAATCGTGTTCTTGTGCCTGGCCGGCATGGTGATCGCCAAGCTGGCCTGGAACCAGGCGAACATCCGCGCGCTCCGGAAATATAATGCCCGGCCGCCGCTCAATGTCGTTTTGCAATCTTCCGAGCAAAAAAAAGGTTACATCCTGGAGGAATTCACGTTTGAGGGTAGTCCCGGCGAAAGGGTTCCGGTCATGGCCGCAATTCCGTCCAATGGCGGCCAACCTTGTCCGGCCATTATTTTCCTGTACGGCATCGGCATGAAAATCCAGTTTGTCGATAAAGTTGCCGAAGCCGTCACGCAGGCAGGTTTTGCGCTGTTTGTCCCGGAACAGTTTAATCGCGGGAAGCGCCGTCCGAAGGGATTGAGCCCGGTGGAGGAAGTTATGACCTTCCGCCACCGCATCATGACGACGATCCATGATCCCAGGCGGCTGATCGATGTGATCGAAAAACGTCCCGACATCGATTCGCGGCGTATCTATTTATGGGGCGCCAGTTTCGGCGCCATGGCCGGATGCTCGGTCATGGCTTACGATCCGCGCCTGAAGGCGGGCATATTAACGCTCTGCGGCGGCGATTTCCAGAAAATGGCCAGGGATACTGCCATTCGCAAAACCCTGCCGCGGTTTTCATGGATCAAACTGGCGGCGCCGGTGGCGGCATCGCTTTTGCGCCCGTTTGATCCCATCCTGCACATCGCGCGGATTGCGCCCCGCCCCCTGCTTTTTCAAAACCTGCTTAATGACGAGATGATCCCCCGCTCTTCCGTGGAAGCCCTGTATAATCGAGCCGGCCAGCCCAAGCAGATCCTCTGGTATAATAGCCCGCATAATCATCCGGTTAAGGACGCGATAAAACAGGCTGTTCTCGATGGTCTGGCCTGGCTGAAAGCGCTGGATCGCGAGCTTGTTTCGTCCACCCGCTTCACTGGTGTCCCATAGAGACACCGAGACTGCAGGGATTTCCCGCCACGGGTGGATCCGCCTTCGGCGGGAAATTACTATGCCTGAATTTACATGAAAGCAAAATTGATCTTGGCCTCGGCATCGGCACGACGCAGTAAAATCCTGGCTACGCTGGGCGTGGTGTTTGAGGTGATAATCCCGCAGGTCGAGGAAGTCATTTACGCGTGCGATGCCCGGCGCACGGCGTGGGAAAATGCCGCCCGCAAGAGCGCCTGGTGCCGCACACGTTATCCCGACCGCCATTCCCTGGCTGCGGATACCCTCATCGAGTTCGAGGGGCGTTGCATCGGTAAGGCCCGGACCCCGGAGGAAGCCATGACCTTCCTGCAAATGTTCTCGGGCGCAACCCACCGAGTTTTCACGGCGGTGGCAATGACGAAGGCGCCGGCCGAACCGGAGTTGATCCTGGTGGAGTCTGCGGTCCGGTTCCGAAAGTTGAGCAAGGAGGAGATCCGGGCTTATGTTGCCGGCGTGAACCCCATGGACCGGGCTGGGGCCTACGACATTGATGAAAAGGGCGAAACGCTCATGGATGGGTATACCGGTTCGCGCACCAACATCATGGGGCTCCCCGCGGAAGTGGTCTTGGTATGGTTAAAAAAGGAGGGCCTGCTGTGCCCCCCTGACGTAACCCCAGCAAACGCCGACTCGTCCGCCATAGCTTTAGCGACGGCGAAACACCCAACATCGAATCCCCCTACGCGAAGCCGCTTCGGCGGGACAGGAGCCGAACTTCGAATGAAAAGCCCCGTGTTCTCCGGCAAAAAGCATGCATTCAGATGTAAACATTAAGCCGCTCAAGAGCGGTAACGTGTTAGTGGATTTTCCAGTAATGTTGGCCCTGATGGCTGGCCTATACCGCCGTGGTCATGCGGACCCTGGCCCGGCGATTGCCTGAAAAAACGCTTGTAAAAATAGCCGGAAATGATATTTTGAAAATAGACGCGGTTGAGCCGTTCCATGACATTTGATTAATGCCGTCATTAACTGGCCGTTTTCCAAATATCGGCCACCGTAATCCCGCCTCGAATACGATCGCGAGAATGTCTGCGAAAAACGCTTGCCATGGTCGGAAGCAGGCCTTCGCATTGAACAGGCGCCGCATCTGCTTTAAGACGACGGTGTTAAGATAATGCGTCCGCCGTTCGTGGGGCGGATAAAGACTTCAGGAGATTTATCGAAGTGGTCGTTTTTGACAATCTTGGGCTGATCGGGCGTTTTACGGAGCAATTTCGGCGCTGGCTCGGCCGGCCTATTTCCCTGGACGTGTGCGAGCCGCCTTTGCGCGCCGAGCTCTTTGGTTTAGAGCAATTTGGTAGTCATGGAGAAGCCTTGGCCGCCGCGCATGATCTCGATCCCAAAACGGGCGCCGAGTGCCTGTTGCCGCGGCTTACAGAAAATGCGCGCGTCATTCGCCATTCATACGACGTTGTCGCCGAGGCCGTCCGCAGTGGTCAGCAGATGGCGCCGGCCGCCGAATGGCTGCTGGACAACTACTATCTCATCGCCGAACAGATTGATATCGCCCGGATACATCTTCCAAAAGGCTACAGCCGGGAATTGCCCCGGCTGCGGACCGGTCTATTACGGGGCTTCCCTCGAATCTACGACCTGGCCTTGGAATTGGTCTCGCACACGGACGGTTGTGTGGATGCCGATAATGTAACCCACTTTGTAAAAGCTTACCAGCGCGTGCGTCCCCTGAAACTGGGTGAACTGTGGGCCATCCCCATCATGCTCCGGCTGACGCTGCTGGAGAATCTGCGGCGGGTGGCCTATCGCATCGACTGGCGGCGGCAGCATCGTGCCATGGCGCTTGAGTGGGCCCGGCGATTCGTCACCGTAGTCCAGAAAGACCCGAGATTATTCGTGACCGAGTTGGCCGACTTTGTGCGCGCCAACCCGCCCATGTCGCCGCCCTTTATTGCCGAACTTTATGCCAACATCGAGGGAGTTCACTCGGCCATCGGGCTGGCCGTCAATTGGATTGAACAGGAACTGTCTCAGCAAGGGCAGACGATCGAGTTGATTCAACAGGCGGAGAGCCAGGACCAGGCGGCCGATCAGGTATCCATCGGCAACACCATCACCAGTCTCAGGACCTTGAATGCCATCGACTGGCAGAAGTTCGTTGAAGCCCTCAGTGTGACTGAAGCCGTTTTGTGCCGCGATCCGGCCGGGATCTATCCCCGGATGGAATTCCGAACCCGAGATCGTTACCGGCATGTCGTGGAGGATCTGGCCAAGAAGAGCGGCCAGCCGGAAGAGGTTGTGGCGGAAACGGCGATCAAGTTGGTTATGGCGCACCGGAATTCTCCCGCTGCAGAGCCCCGGGAGTTGCACGTCGGGTATTTCCTGATCGATCACGGGTTGCCCGAACTCCAGCGTGCGGCAGGGTACCGGCCGGGGCTTATCCGGAGAATCGTCCGGATTTGCTCACGCTGGCCGCTCGGAGTGTATCTCCTGGTCTTTGGCGGGCTCACGGCTCTGCTGACCGTCCCGCTCTTTTTGCAGATCTACCCGCGATTGACGACGCACTGGGTCTGGGGTGTATTGGCGGCGGGAGTTATCCTGCTGGCCGTTTCACGTTCGGCGCTCATGCTCACCAACTGGATCATCACTCTCCTGGTTCCGCCACGGCCTCTGCCCCGGATGGACTTTTCCAAAGGTGTTGTCGAGGATCACCGCACAGCCGTGGTCATTCCAACGCTGCTCTATTCGGAGCCGGGCACGAGAAAGCTCATCGAGCATCTTGAAATCTGCTACTTGGCCAATCGCGAGGCCAATCTGTTCTTTGGGATTCTGCTGGATTTCCCGGATGCGGCGCAGGCAGAGTATCCCCAGGAGGCATCCTTACTCGATGCGGCTGTCGAGGGCATTCGGCAGTTGAACCTGAAATACGCCACAGCCGGCGGATCGTTATTCTTCCTGTTGTATCGTCCCCGGGAATGGAATCCGGCCGAGCAGGTATGGATGGGCCATGAACGCAAGCGCGGCAAACTGGAAGCGTTTAACCGGCTGGTGTGCGAAGGGTCCTGTGGTCCGTTTACCGTCATCGAAGGGGACCTGGCCATTTTGCGCTCGATCAAGCATGTTATCACACTGGACGCGGATACACAGCTTCCGCCACAGGCCGCGGCCAAATTGGCCGGCACTATCGCTCATCCGCTCAATCAACCGCAAATCAACGCGGCCACGGGCTGTGTGAAGCAGGGCTACGGAGTGCTGCAACCGCGGCTGGGGGCCAGCCTGATTGGATCCCAGCGCTCCTGGTTTGCGCGGCTGTTCGCCGGAGAAACCGGCCTGGATCCCTATACCCGCGCGGTATCCAATGTCTACCATGATCTCTGCGGAGAGGGACCTTTTGTCGGCAAGGGTATCTATGACGTGCAGGCCTTTTACACAGCAACAGGTAATCGGTTTCCGCTTAACCGAATCCTCAGCCATGACTTGATCGAGGGCTGTTATGCCCGGTGTGGATTTGTCAACGATGTGGAATTGATCGAGGATCCCCCCCCTTCTTATCTGGCCGATTCTCGTCGCCATCACCGGTGGATCAGAGGAGACTGGCAGATTGCCCGATGGCTACTGTTCTCGGTACCCGGTCCGGATGGAAAGCGTGTGATCAATCCGCTCGGGACACTGGCGAAATGGATGATCTTAGACAACTTGCGGCGCAGTCTCGTCCCAGCCGCATTGCTGGCAGCCTTCATTCTCGGCGGGGCGGGAGTGTTGGACGAAGCGTTGCGTTGGACGGCGACCCTGCTCATCCTCTATTTTCTGCCAAGCCTGGCGCGAGCGGCGTACGCCCTTCTGGCCAAGGCCAAACAGGCTGTTTGGTCGGCGCACCTCGGACATGTCCTGGTCAATGAATCGAGGGCATGGACGATTGAGGGCATGGAACTCATGTTCCTCCCGTTTCAAACCAGCGTGTACCTCG
>VSJD01000046.1 GCA_008636095.1 Kiritimatiellota bacterium
ACGCGATTTTACGGGTATTCTGGCGTCTTTGTATCAGCGGGCGCCGGCTTCTGGAATGGCAAACAGCGGCAGAAGCGGCTCGGGCTGTTTCCGGCGGACTCCTGGCAACCGCACAAACCATGTGGATTGCACCGGTGGTGGCGATAGGAACGGGGAGTGTCCTAGTAGCCGCCGGTACGACGGGTTGGATCCTAACCGGACCGATCATGGCTCTGTGGTGGGCCGCTCCGTTCGTAGCTTGGATTACGGGTCGGCCATTTGGTCTGCGCCCGTCGCAGTTGACGAGCGAGCAAGTCTTGTTTCTCCGTAACTTGGCGCGGCGCACGTGGGCCTTCTTTGATCATTTTATCGGACCGGAATATCATTGGCTGCCGCCAGACAATTTCCAGGAAATACCGCAACCCCATGTCGCGTTGCGCACCTCTCCGACCAACATGGGCATGGGACTGATCAGCACTCTGGCGGCCTATGATTTCGGGTACCTGTCCGCCGGCCGCCTCATTGTTCGAATAGAACAGACATTGGCCACCATGGAGAAACTGGAGCGATACCGCGGACACTTCTACAACTGGTACGATACGCAGACGCTCAATCCGCTTCACCCGCTCTACGTGTCCACGGTGGACAGCGGTAATTTGGCCGGCCACTTGACCACGCTCAGCGAAGGGCTCCGGGAATTGCCGGGGGCGCCGATGTTGCCCCCGCACTGGCGGGAAGGACTCGAAGACACCACCCGTATTCTACTGGAGGAAACAGATCGCTTGATGGCCGGCCACGCGGAATCGGAAACAGGTTTGCGTCAAATGTCAGAAATCAGAAATCAGATGTCTGTCATCCGTCGTCTGTCGTCTGCCGTCTATCTCCCGGCTCTGCACCGGGCACTGACGGACTTTATTTCCCTGCTGGCCGAATTGGCTCCCGGTATATCCGCTGCCGACCAGGCTCCGCCAGAGTATTCCGCCCAGGCGCGAGGCGCGACATTCTGGCTGACGGCTTTGAGCGCGGAGTGCGATGATTTGCTGGGTGAGCTCCGGTATTTGGCTCCGTGGCTTGACGAAGCACCGCCGACGGCATATTCGGGAACCGGTAAACAAGATGATTATCTATGGGAGATCTTGTTGGCGGAGATCACCCCGGAGATTACGCTGAAGGATTTAGCCACCTTGGCCCAGCGCCTTGCGCCGCGGGTGGACCAAATCCGCCGGGAATATCCGGATTCGCCCCGCGTGGAAAGGTTAAGCCAGCTCCTGGTGGTGGCCAGTGAGCATGCGACCGAGCGTATTGAGTCCATCCATGAACTAATGACCCGGTGCGAGGAATCAGGCGAGATGGATGTGGAATTCTTGTATGACCCCTTACGGCACTTGCTGTCCATAGGATACAGTTTGGAAACACGCCGATGCGATACAGGTTACTACGACCTCCTGGCGTCGGAAGCGCGCTTGTGCAGTTTCATGACCATAGCGCGAGGTCAATTACCGCTCGATCACTGGTTCCATCTGGGACGGCAACTTGCCCCCGGCGGTGGGTCGCCGGTGCTCATGTCGTGGAGCGGGTCGCTGTTTGAGTATCTCATGCCCTTGCTGGTGATGCCGACTTTCGACAATACCTTGCTGGATCAGGCATGCCAGCGGGCGATTAGGCGGCATATTCGATATGGCCGGCAACATCATATCCCCTGGGGATTTTCCGAGTCCTGCTACAATCAGGTGGATGCCCAAATGACCTATCAGTACCGGGCATTTGGTGTTCCCGGTCTGGGCCTGAAACGCGGGTTGGCCGACGATCTGGTGGTGGCCCCCTACGCCAGCATGATGGCGCTGATGGTGGCCCCCCGGGAGGCCTGCCGAAACCTAAAGATCTTGACCGGCCAGGGTCTGGTCGGCCGATTTGGATTGTATGAGGCAGTTGATTACACCCCAAGCAGACTGCAAAGCGGCGAGCGATGCGCTGTGATTAAGACTTACATGGCACACCACAGCGGGATGAGCCTTCTGGCGCTGGACTTTGCCTTGAACGGACAGCCGATGCAACGCCGCTTCCTGTCAAACCCGTCGTTCCGGTCCGCGATCCTGTTGTTGCAGGAACGCATCCCGGTGGCCGGCATCAGGCCGCGGACCGGCAGGAATGTGGCCGAAACGCCAGATCGTAATCTTGCGGATAAAGCGGCAGAGACCATCACTCGATTTTTTACAACAGCGGACACGCCCATTCCCGAAGTCCACCTGCTTTCCAATGGCCGCTACCATGTTATGGTGACCAACGCCGGGGGAGGTTACAGCCGGTGGCAGGACTTGGCGCTGACGCGGTGGCGGGAAGATGTGACCCGCGATAACTGGGGCACCTTCTTTTATATCAAGGATATAGATTCGGGTCACAGCTGGTCGACGACTTGGCAACCCCTATGTCAGGATCTGGACCGCTATGACGTGACGTACTCCCAGGGGATGGCGGAATTCCGTGCCGTCAAGGATCAGGTCGAAATTCACACGCGGATCGCGGTCTCGCCCGAAGACGACATTGAGTTGAGGCGGATGATTGTGACCAATCTTTCCCGCAAGAGTCGAACCCTGGAACTGACCAGTTACGCCGAAGTGGTGCTTTTGGAACCCCGCGCGGAAGCCGGACATCCGGCCTATCAAGGTCTCTTCGTGCAGACCGAATTACTGCCTGGCAAGGCGGCGATTTTATGCACTCGGCGGCCCCGATCTGCCGAAGAGCATTGGCCCTGGATCTTCCATGCGGTAATTGTCCGTGACCAGTCCGCCGGGCCGGTGCCTTCGTTTGAAACAGACCGGACCAAGTTCATTGGCCGGGTACGGACACCGGCCTTGCCGGCCGCGTTAACCGAACCCGGTCCTTTGTCCAACAGCGCCGGGAATGTTCTCGATCCGGTCGTTGCCGTTCGGCGCCAGCTTCAACTTCGCCCAGGGGAAAGCATGGTTGTGGATGCTATCCTAGGGATTGACAAGAGCCGCGAAGGCGCCGTTTCACTGGTAGATAAATACCATGACCATCGCCTGGCAGACCGGCTGTTCGATGTAGCCTGGATCCACAACCAGGTTCTGTTGCATCAGTTGCGGCTCAGTGAATCCCAGGCCCAGCTTTTTGGGCGAATTGCCAGTTCGATTCTCTATGCCGATTCCCGCCGTCGAGCCAGTCCGAGTCTGATTGCCCGGAATCGCAAAGGGCAATCCGGCCTATGGAGCTACGGTGTTTCCGGCGATTTGCCCATCGTTCTGCTGCGCATGAGCGATTTGAATAATCTGGATTTGGCCCGCCAATTGATTCATGCCTATGCTTACTGGCGGCACAAAGGCCTTCGCGTGGACTTGGTCATCTGGGCGGAAGCATTCTCCGGCTATCGTCAGAGCCTTTTGGACGCCATCATCGGGCTGGTCCATGGCGGGCCCGAGGGTCTGATTCTCGATCAATCCGGCGGGATTTTCGTGCGCAACATTGACCAGGTGCCGGAGGAGGATCAACTCCTTATCCAATCAGTCGCCCGGGTCATTTTCAGTGATCGCTTCGGAAACCTGGCCGAACAGCTTGAACGCAGGATTCACCAGGAGGCCCACGACGAAGACTTGTTGCCCGTCGTGGAACCGGCTAAGCCGCTTCCCGAAGAAACGAAGATTCCAAAACGCGATCTGACCTTTTTCAACGGGTTGGGAGGATTCACCGGGGATGGCCGGGAGTATGTGACGCTCCTGTATCCGGGCCAGACGACCCCGGCGCCTTGGACCAACGTATTGGCTAATCCCATGTTCGGTACGGTGATCAGCGAATCGGGCGGCGCCTACACTTGGTTCACCAATGCGCATGAATTCCGTTTAACGCCCTGGTACAATGATCCGATCTGTGATTCGAGCGGGGAAGCCTTCTACATTCGCGATGAGGATACGGGCCGGTTCTGGTCGCCGACCCCTGGCCCTGCCCGGGGTATCAATCCTTACGTGTGCCGGCACGGACTCGGGTACTCGGTATTCGAACATACGCAGGACCGTTTATTCACGGAACTGTATACCTACGTGGGCGTTGAAGCGCCGGTAAAATTTATTTCCATCAAAGTGCGCAATCTCTCTGACCGGACCCGCCGGGTCAGCGTCGCTGGTTTCTGTGAATGGGTCCTGGGCGAAAGCCGGGATCGGTGCGCCATGCACGTGGTTACCCGGCTCGACCCGCAGACGGGCGCCATCTTTGCCCGGAATGCTTTCAATGTCGACTTTCCCGGCCATGTGGCCTTCTTTCATTGCAGCGAGGCGGATCGGAGTCTGACCGGGAACCGCATGGAATTCATCGGTCGGAACGGATCCCCGGCTGTTCCCGAGGGCCTGAGGCGCAAACAACTTTCGAACCGGATTGGCGCCGGTTTTGATCCTTGTGCGGCCATCCAGACCTCGCTTAAGATCCCCCCCGGACAGCAGCGGGAGGTAGTCTTCGTTCTGGGCGCCGCCCGGAATGAATCTGAGGCCCGGTCGCTTCTGCGGTCTTTCAGCGGGATCGACGGGGCCCGGCAGGAGTTGGAAAAGGTCTGGCAGTTCTGGAAGCACCAACTCGGCAGTGTCTATGTCGAGACTCCGGATCCATCGGTGAACTTCCTGGCGAACCACTGGCTGTTGTATCAGGTGTTGACGTCGCGGTTCTGGGGGCGCAGCGGGTATTACCAATCCAGCGGGGCCTACGGATTCCGCGACCAACTGCAGGATTCCCTGGCGTTCCTATACGGGCGTCCGTGGCTGACCCGCCAGCATCTGTTAATCTCAGCTGGCCGTCAGTTCGGCGAAGGCGACGTGCAACACTGGTGGCATTCACCGTCCGGCCGCGGCATCCGGACACGCATTTCAGACGACTATCTGTGGCTGCCCTATGTCGCCTGCCGGTACGTTGCGGTCACCGGGGACACCGGAATCCTGGATGAGGAGATTCCCTTCCTGGATGCGAGACCACTGGGCGCGGCGGAGGAATCTAATTTCGACCGGCCCACTATCAGCGATCAGCGGGCTTCGCTATACGAGCATTGCGTTCGGGCGATCAAGCACGGTCTGGTTTTCGGCGATCACAGCCTGCCGCTCATGCAGGGAGGGGACTGGAACGACGGGATGAACCGGGTCGGGCGCGGCGGAAAAGGCGAGAGTGTCTGGCTGGCTTTCTTCCTGTACGACGTGCTTACGAACTTTGCCGCGCTGGCCGCCCGGCGCGGGGATGAGGCCATGGCCCAGCTATGCACCGATCAGGCGGAGCGGCTCAAACACCACATTGAGGCCGAGGCTTGGGATGGGCGCTGGTACAAACGCGCTTTCTTTGACGATGGGACACCTCTCGGGTCCGCTGAAAATCCCGAATGCCGGATTGATTCGCTCCCGCAAAGCTGGGCCGTCCTCAGCGGCGCCGCCATGCCCGGGAGAGGCATACAGGCGATGCAATCGGTTTCCAAACACCTCGTGGACCGGAATCTCGGCGTGATCAAATTGTTCGACCCGCCTTTCGATTCGGCGCCGTGGGATCCGGGATATATCAAAGGGTATATTCCCGGCGTTCGTGAAAACGGCGGCCAGTACACCCATGCCGCCGTCTGGACGGCAATGGCATGGGCTACACTGCAGCACCCCGACGAAGCCTGGGAATGTTTTACCCTGCTCAATCCGATTCGGCACGCCGATACGCCCGAGCGGGCGGCGATTTACAAGGTGGAGCCTTACGTGATGGCCGCTGACCTGTATACGGCCCAAGGCCAGGAAGGACGGGGCGGTTGGACCTGGTATACCGGGTCGGCCGGGTGGATGTATCAACTGCTCGTGGAGCAGCTCCTCGGTTTAAAACTGAAGGTGGATCGTCTGACCCTGGCGCCGCTCTTTCCTGCGGGATGGTCCGAGTACAAGATTCACTACCGTTACCGAAACACGTTTTATCATATCCAGGTCATCCGAACGGAGCCAAACGCATCTCGCGTTCGAAAGGTGGTTGTTGACAATATCGAGCAACCTGATCTGACGATCTCTTTGGTTGACGATCGACTCGAGCACTTCGTTCAAGTGGCGGTCGGCGACTGAAAATTGCCGGCGTGCTTGCTGAAGGTGTGTTCGATGCCGCAATTCTCATTATGGCCAGACAAATAGAAACAAATTCCGACCTGTCATTCTGAGCGGAGCGTAGCAAAGTCGAAGAATCTCCAGCCGAACGTGTTACGCACAAATGGAGATCCCTCGACTTCGCTCGGGATGACATTTTCGCTGGCGCCGGAATGCCATAATGAGAATTGCCTGAGGAAAGAGGGCCTGCTATGACCCCTGACGCAACCCAAGCAAACGCCGAACTTCGAATGAAAAGCCCCGTGTTCTACGGCAAAAAGCATGCATTCAGATGTAAACCTTAAGCCACTCAAGATCGGCAACGTGACCGTGGATTTTCCGGTCATGCTGGCCCCGATGGCCGGATATACCGATGTGGTCATGCGGACCCTGGCCCGGCGCTATCATTGCGGCATGGTGTATACCGAAGTCACCAGCGCGGAAGGGCTTGTGCGTGGATCGAAACAGACGCTGCACATGCTTGAAACCGCGACTGGTGAACAGCCGATTGCGGCGCATATTTACGGAGCGAACCCGGACATCCTTGCCCAGGCGGCGGTATTCCTCGAGCGCACGGGACGATTCCAGACGATCGACCTGAACTGCGGATGTCCCGTGGCCAAGGTCGTGGCCAAGGGCGCCGGCGCGGCCTTGATGAAGTATCCGGATAAAATCGCGCAAATCATCAAGGCCATCAAACAGGCCGTATCCTTACCGGTCACCGTGAAAACCCGGCTGGGACTCTCGTCCGACTGCATGAATATCTCGGAAATTGCCCACGCGGTGGAAGAGAGCGGGGGAAACGCAATTGCGATTCATGCCCGGCTTGTCACCGGGCGCCACACCGGCCAGGCCGATTGGCCGGCGCTCGCGCGGATCAAGTCGGAACGCGTGATCCCCGTGATCGGAAACGGCGGGGTATTATCGGCGGAGGACGTGCTCCGGATGGTAGTTGAAACCGGTGTGGATGGGGTAATGATTGGTAAAGCCGCGGTCGGTAATCCGTGGATCTTCCAGGAAGCCTGGTCGGTTCTGCATGGCCACCACATCCAGCCGCCTTCCATGCAGGAACGCAGGTCGGTCATTGAGGAACATCTCCGAGCGCTTATCGTCCACAAGGAACGCGCCGGGAAATCAAGACGCCACCCGCAGAACAGCGCCGAGCTGAGTGCCGTACTCCATTTTCGGGCGCATCTGGTGGGCTATATCAAAGGGTTCAAGAAGAGCGTTGAAGTGCGCCGGACCCTGCAGGACATGCGCCGGGTGGCAGACGTCATGGCGGCGGTGAATGGCCTGCAGGCCGACGGGTAATGCGCCCCCGATCAATTACGTTGGGGACGTTGCGCCATTTACCCATTACCTTGCTGATCGAGGTCGCGTGGTCCTGCGGCAAAGTTATGCGCGGGTCGATTCATTAACCATTGACCATATACCATTAACCATTCCCGATCCGCGCGTTTACGCACGCGGATCGGAATATCCGCTATTCGAGCTTGACTTCCCGATGTCGGCAAGATATACAAGCTATTGGAATACGAATAAGCGTATTTTTCTCAGAAGACCCTTCATGAATATACTTTTGATCTATCCTGAATTTCCGGACACTTTCTGGAGCTTCAAGCACGCCCTGGAGTTCGTGCGCAAACGCGCTGCCTTGCCACCGCTGGGCCTGCTGACCGTCGCCGCCATGTTACCGAAGGAATGGTCCATGCGTCTGGTGGACACCAACGTGCGGGACATCACGAAAAAAGACCTGGCCTGGGCCAACTGCGCCTTCATCAGCGCCATGGTAGTTCAACGCGAGTCGGCCCGCCGGCTGGTTGCCCGGTGCAAGGAGGCGGGATTGCGAATCGTGGCCGGTGGCCCGCTGTTCACCAACGAGCACGCGCAGTTCGAGGGTGTGGACCATTTCATTCTAAACGAGGCTGAATTGACGTTACCGGCTTTTCTGAACGATTTTGAGCAAGGCCAGCCGCAGAGGATGTATGCATCCGCCGAGTTTGCGGACCTGCGGCAAACGCCCGTGCCCCGTTGGGATCTGTTGGACCAAAAACGCTATGCCTGCATGAGCATCCAGTTCTCCCGCGGCTGTCCGTTCGCCTGCGATTTCTGCAATGTCACCGCCCTGCTCGGCCGCCGGGTGCGTATTAAAACCTCGCGCCAGATTATCGCCGAGCTGGACAGCCTGTATGCCCGCGGATGGCGTAATGAAATTTTCTTCGTGGACGACAACTTCATTGGAAATAAGCAGTTCCTGAAAACCGACCTGTTGCCGGCCTTGATCGCATGGCGCCAGGGCAAACGCGGTATCGTGTTCAACACCGAAACATCCGTCAATCTGGCGCAAGACCAGGTATTGATGGAGATGATGGTCAAAGCCGGATTCAACAAGGTGTTTATCGGCATCGAAACTCCGGATGAGGCTGGCCTGGCCGAGTGCGGCAAACACCAGAACAAGAACCGCAACCTGGTGGACGACGTGAAATGCATTCAGCGTGCCGGGCTCCAGGTGCAGGGCGGGTTCATCGTCGGCTTTGACAGCGATTTGCCCTCCATTTTTCAGAGGCAGATAGATTTCATTCAGAAGAGCGGCATAGTGACCGCCATGGTCGGCATACTGCAGGCCCCCCCAGGCACACGGCTGTATGACCGCATGAAGCTGGAAGGCCGACTGCGCGGGGAATTATCGGGCGATAACGTGGACGGCACGACGAATATCATTCCGGCCATGAGCCTGGAAGCCCTGCGGAAAGGCTACAAGGACATTCTCCAGAACATCTATGCCCCCAAGCACTACTACCAGCGCATCCGGACCTTTCTCCGGGAATTCAAGCCGCCCCAGACCCGTACCCCTCTCCGGGGCACAGATTTACTGGCGCTCGTGCGGTCTTTCTATCGGCTCGGCATCATGGGCCAGGAGCGGTTTCACTACTGGTATCTTCTGTTGTGGACCCAGTTTCGACATCCCCGGCTCTTTCCCGAGGCCATCGCACTGGCTATCTACGGTTACCATTTCCGTAAAATCTGCAAACATCACGTGACCTGAAGCAAAAAAAGCCCCAGCTGACCCCGCTTCGCGCGTCGCGTCCAGATTTTTACTTAATTCCGCATGTCGCGCGGCGGGACGCCAAAATATTTCCGGAAGACTTTTGAAAAATACCCTCCGTCATCGTAGCCAACCGCGTGAGCTGCCTCCGTCACGTTGTCTGTCCCCGCCTGCAACAGCGCCCTGGCCCGCCGCATGCGCAGGTTGGTCAGGTATGTGAACAGGGAAAAATCGCTTTCCCGGCTGAAAACATGCGAGAGATAAAACGGGCTGACATTTAGCATGCGCGCTAACTGATCCAGGGAGATCGGCTCGGCAAAATGCTCGTCCAGATACTGCCGCGCCCGGAGCATGAGAAGCCGACGATGGCGTTCGCCATAGGCATTCTTCACCTGGGCCCCGTGTTGAGGAGTGTTGCGCAGGGCTTCGCGCAGGATCATGAGCAAAATGGAATGGACCTGGGAGCGCACGAGCAAGCGATCGGCATCCGTTCCAAAGTCCAGGCCCGCCCGCAAACGGTCGAACAGGCGCGCCATATCTCCGGCAACACGCGTGCTGGCAATCGGCAGGGCCGTGGGTTTGACCAGGGTAAAATAATCGGGTTCCGCCGCCCAGGTAAAAAAAACCATGAATACCTTCAGGCCCGAGACCGTGTCGAAATTGTCGCGGTGCAGGGTATCGGATGGGACCAGCAGGGTATCGCCGGGGCGGCCGGTCAGGCGTCCTCGCGGGAGTTCAATCTGCACGGTACCATTGATAATGTGAATCAATTCGCATGCCCCCCGCGAAGTGTGCCGTTTCTGTGACCAGATGGGATCAAAAATCATCGAGCCCATGGAGTGGACGTAGGGCAATTGGGCCAGACCCGGAAAGGCAGTTTCAA
>VSJD01000047.1 GCA_008636095.1 Kiritimatiellota bacterium
TGGAATGAGGGTTAACCCTGCGTGACAAAGCTGGACGACCGGCACACCTACGCGTTAATCCGATCTTTCCCATATGTCCTTCCAACGCTAACCATTAATGGGCTATGCCTGTATTTAGGCTACCACGTTTGAAGTCCCGGACAACCCTTTTTTGCCCGCTATGGTGAAGATGCTGTCCGATCCTTTTGCCCACATAGGCCGGCCAACCACTGCTCGGAACAGAGCAATAAAACACCAGCAATAGCAATTTCTTTTTATTGCGTTCAAGACCTGGTATCCGGCAGAATAGTTTGCAGGTAACAAGGAAAGCGCCTTGATGAACATGAAAATTTAAAGGCACACGGGTTTGCGTAATCCCGTCCCATTAACCATCAACCATTAACCATATTAGAGGCTTTCATGGATACCCTGGCAATCAACGGCGGGAAGAAAGCGGTGAAAGACAAACTGATCAAGCCTTGGCCGCCCATCGGCGCTTTGGACCGCAAGATGGTGCTGGCCTCGCTCAACGGCGGACAACACGCTTTCGGGCCTAATTGCCGGGCGTTTGAGAAGGAATTTGCCGCCTGGAACGGCAACACTTATGCCATCAACACCAACAGCGGCACGGCGGCCCTGCACATGGCCGTGGTAGCCTGCGGCTTAAGCGCGGGTGATCATGTGCTGGTCACGGCCTATTCCTGGTCATCCAGCGCCACCTGCATTCTGCACCACAACTGCATTCCGGTCTTTGTGGACATTGATTTCAACACGATCAACATTGATGTCCGCAAAATTGAGCAGGCCATTACGCCGAAAACGCGGGCGATCATCGTAGTGCACCTGCACGGTCTGGCCGTGGACATGGATGCCGTCCTGAAAATTGCCCGCAAGCACAAGCTGGCCGTGATTGAGGATGCCTGCCAGGCCCATGGCGCGCTGTTTAAGAACAAAAAGGTCGGGACATTCGGCGATTGCGCCGCATTCAGCTTCAACCAGAACAAGTGCCTGTGCACCGGCGAAGGCGGCATGTTTGTAACCAATAATGAGCAAATTTATAAAAAGGCTACCCAACTTTGGTCCTTCGGCGAAACCGCCACTCCCGCGCAATCGCGCGATTACCACGCTTACGCCCTGGGCTGGATGTACCGGAGCAGTGACCTGGTGGGCGCCTTCGGGCGCGCCCAGCTGAGCCGGATGGACCATTACTTCAAGACCCAGCGCGCAAACGGCGCCTTGCTTATGGAGGAACTCAAGGGTACGCCCGGCTTAATTTTGCCGACTGAGCCCGCGGGACATACCCATAACTGGTATAACTTCACCAGCCGGATTGATATGAATGCCGTGAAATGGAATGGCGCGCCGGTCCTCTTCCGCAACGCCGTCATGAAGGCGCTCGTGGCCGAAGGTGTGCCGGCCAATGTCTGGCAGAGCTTTATTCTCCCGGCCATGACGGTCTTCCGTGCCAAGAACGCCTATGGCCACGGTTGCCCCTGGGATTGCCGGCTGACCGAGCCGGTGGAATACGATCCGGCCAAGTTTCCGGTCGCCCAGCGGCATTGCGACACCCATTTCGGCATGACCACGCCCTTGCGCACGCCGAACGGCAAAGCGACCGTAAAAGCGGTGGCGCGCGGTTTTCAGAAAGTCTTTAGCCAGTTGAATCAGTTGGACATCGAAAAAATTCTCGAGGTTAAAAAGAAATGACCATGCAGGCCGGTTTTGCCGAAATTGATATCTTACATTTTTTCAAAACCTTCATGAACTTCGTGGAAAATATTTATTAAGCGAAAGTAATCAACATGAACAAACCTTCAAACAATGAAATCCGGATCGGATGGGCTTCGGCAGACCTGACCCCGGATCAGCCCGTGCTGGTTACGGGTCAATTTCACGCCCGGGTATCGGAAGGCGTCATGGATCCCGTAACCGCCACGGTGCTGGCGCTGGAATCGGCGCGGCGCGGAGGGCCGCGCGACTGCGCCGTGATGGTGAGCTGTGATTTGGTGGCCATTCCCGACGGCTTGCGCGATGCCGTGCGCGCGCAATTAATCAAGAATCTGCCGGAACTTGATCCCAAATGCGTCTTCCTGAACGCCACCCACACACATACCGGGCCGGAAATCCGGGTGGAAAGCGATACGCTCCAAACCGGCGGCGGCAATGTGCCGGACAGGATGGGTGTGGAACTGGAGGTTATGGCGCCGGCCGATTATGTGACCTTCACCTCGATGCGCATTGCGGAAGCGGTAGCAAAGGCCTGGAAGAGCCGCGCCCCGGGCATGATCGGGTTCGGACTGGGGCAGGCGGTCGTTGGCCATAATCGCCGGATTACGTACTACGACGGCACAACAAAGATGTACGGCAAAACCGACGACCCGGAATTCAGCCATGTTGAGGGCTACGAAGACCACTCCGTCAACCTGTTATGCACTTATGACAAGGACAAAAAACCGACCGGCATGATCGTCAATGTGGCCTGCCCTTCCCAAGTCAGCGAGAACGCTTTCCAGATCAGCGCTGATTTTTGGCACGACACGCGCGTTGAATTGCGCCGGCGACTGGGCGCAAATTTGTTCATCCTGGCGCAGAATAGCGCCGGCGGCGACCAGTCGCCGCATATTCTGGTCGGCAAAGGCACCGAGGAGCGCATGTGGCGCCTGATGGGACGCACCCAGAGACAGGATATCGCCGCGCGTATTGCCGACACCGTCACGGCGACATTGCCCTTTATTGAAAAAGAGCTGGACGCAAATCCGCGGTTGGTTCACAGGGTGGAGACGGTGGAACTTTCCCGGCGACTCTTGACCGAGCAGGATGTGAAGGAATCCCTGGTGGAGGCCGAGAAACTGCGTGCGCAATATGAAGAATTGCGCCGCGAGCTGGAGGCGCATCCGGAATTGCGCCAAAAGCCGCGCTGGTATACGGGCATAACCGCGGCTTATCGTAGGATGAATTGGTATAAAGCCGTAGTCGAACGTTTTGAGCGCCAGAAAACACAGCCCAAACTTCCGATTGAAGTTCACGTTTTGCGCCTGGGCGACGTGGCCATTGCCACCAATCCGTTCGAGTATTACCTGGACTTTGGTCTGCAGATCAAGGCGCGCAGTAAAGCCGTCCAGACATTTCTGGTTCAGCATGTCGGCTCCGGCACATATTTACCGACGGCGCGCGCGGTTTCCGGCAAGAGTTACGGCGCCGTGCCGGCCAGCACACCAGTCGGTCCTGAGGGCGGCCGCGAGCTGGTCGAAAGAACTTTGGCGATCATCGCCGAGTTGTGGAAGTAATCAATGTATAGGAATTCGAATCCGGGTAGCTGCGCCCGTGAGGGCGTGGCTTCTTCCGGCGGCCACGGCGTTACCGCCGCGGCTACAGGAAACAGTTGCCGCCTTTGGCGGCTTAATTCGCCGCTTTGAGACAACTGTTTGTTGCGGCCGTGTGCCGCGTTATGAAAGGAATGGTCCATGAAATTATCCATGATGTCCTATACCTTGGCGCGTGCCAAGGATTTTGATCTCAACCGCATGTGCGAGCTGACTAACGAACTGAAGCTTGCTGGGGTAGATATGGTCACCACCTATGAAAAAAAACCGCAGGAAATCAGGCGCATGCTGGATCAGCATGGACTCAAGACGATCTGCTACACGTTTTTCGTGGACCTTATTTTGCCGGACACCGCCGGCCGGCAGGCCGGCGTGGACACCCTCAGGCAGGGGATCGAGACGGCCGTGATTCTGGGTACGGATAAAGTCATGATTCCCACGCCCGGGAAAAAGAATGTGTCGCGCGACCTGGCCCGGCGGTATATTATTCGAGGCCTGCAAGAGGCCCTGGTTGTGGCCCGGCAGGCGGGGGTGACGCTTACGCTGGAAAATTTCTCCGGCGCCGGCAGTCCATTCGTCATTTCATCAGATATGCTGGAAGCGATTCGGGAAGTGCCTGGGCTCAGGATCACCTTCGACAACGGCAATGTGCTCTTGGGTGGCGAGGATCCGGCCGCGTCCTTTGAGCGTTGCGTACCGCACGTGGTACATGCTCACTTCAAAGATTGGGTCCGGGCAGCGCGCGGTCAGGGCAGCGAGGGCCTGGACGGCCGCTGGTATAAGGCGGCACTCATCGGCGAAGGTTTGGTGGATCACAAGGCCTGCCTGCAGGCCATGAAGCAGGCCGGCTATTCGGGCTATATCAATATTGAATATGAGGGCAATGACTATAATCCGGAGGAAGCCACCCGCAAGGCGGCGAAATATTTGCAGCCTATAATATGTGGATGTAACAACAACAATAACAACACGGAAGGAGATTAACTCATGACGCAAATAAAAGGACCGGCAATTTTTCTGGCGCAATTTCTCGGAGATAAACCGCCTTTTGACACGCTTGAAAATATAACCGCCTGGGCAAAATCGCTGGGTTATACCGGCGTGCAAATTCCATCGTGGGATAAACGCTGCATTGACCTGGAAAAGGCGGCGTCCTCAAAGGGTTATTGTGAAGACTTGAAGGGGCGGTGTAACGGCCTGGAAATAACAGAGTTGGCGGCCCATTTGCAGGGTCAGCTTGTGGCCGTTCACCCGGCCTATGATTTGATGTTTGATCCTTTCGCGGTTCCCGCGGTGCATGGCAAACCGGCCGCACGGCAGGAGTGGGCGGTCAAGCAGATGAAACTGGCTATTCGCGCCTCGGCCAATTTGGAGCTTTCCGTCCTGCCGGCGTTCAGCGGCGCGCTCTTGTGGCCGTTTTTATATCCATGGCCCCAGCGGCCCGGTGGATTGGTGGAAGAAGGGTTCAAGGAACTTGCCCGTTGCTGGCGGCCGGTTATCAGCGAGGCGGATAAATATGGTGTGGCGCTCGCGTTTGAGCTCCATCCCGGGGAAGACCTCCACGATGGCGTAACATTTGAGCGTTTTCTGAAAGCCTGCGGCAACAGCCGGGCCATTGCCATTAATTATGATCCGTCGCATTTTGTCCTGCAATGCATGGATTATATCGGTTTCATATCCGCTTATGCCGGATTTATCAAGGCGTTTCATGTGAAGGACGCTGAATTCCGTCCATCTCCTAAAAGCGGTATCTACGGCGGATATCAGGACTGGAAACAGCGTCCGGGGAGATTCCGCAGTCTCGGTGACGGCACGGTTGATTTCAAACAGGTATTCACCAAACTTACCGAAATCGGCTACAAATCCTGGGCGGTGTTGGAGTGGGAATGCTGTGTCAAGGACGCCACGCAGGGCGCGGCAGAAGGGGCCGACTTTATCAAAAGCATGCTTATTACCGTTCCGGCAAAGGCCTTTGACGATTTTGCCGGCGTCAAATCGGATGTGAAATTGAACAAAAAAATACTTGGAATTTAAGAACGCCGTCATAGCCGGACCCGGCAAAACGACTGCAAGATGCCGCGCGCGTCGTCGCCGGGAAGCGTATGAACTGTTGGCGTCCACCATACGCTGGACCCGCGGACGATGATCGCTCAGACCGGTAAACGTAAGACGCCGACCGGGTGCGCTTTCCACCGCCCGGTCAGGAACCACCCGGCCACCATCAGTGCATGGACCGTCATCGCAATCCCAATTGCCCACCAAATCCCCTGGGTCGCAGGCTGAGCAATGCGGGACAAGAGGATGGCCAGAGGGACCTGAAGGCCCCACAGGCTGGTTACCGTGAAGATCATCGTGGCCATCGTCTGCCCGGCACCGTCCAGCGCCCGCCCCAACACAATGGCCAGTGCCACGAAAACGTAGAACGGCGATACGGTTCGCAAATAACTGGCGCCTACGCTGACGACCTCCGGGTTGGCATCAAACAGGCGCACAAACAACGGAGCGAATGCGAGCATCAGGGCGGCCGACGCCGCCATGATCACCACGTCAATACCCGTCGCCAGCCACGCCGCGGACTTGGAGCGATCCGGCCTCCCGGCTCCAAGGTTCTGACCAACCATTGTGGCGGCGGCATTGCCGAGCACAAAAGCCGGCATCAGGATGATCATATGGAACCGCATGCCGATTCCATAGCCGGCGATGGCGGCAGTCCCGCACAGCGCGACGATCCGCATCAGGATCAGGGCCATCAGACCGCGGGAGAGCATCTGTCCGGAGCTTGGAATACCGATGCGCATTAGCGTCCAGACCAGGGTCGGTTGGAGCCGCCACCGGTTAGCGCGAACATGGAGACCGGAGACGCCGCGTGATAGAAAAACGACAATGAGACCGGCCGCGACCGCTTGCGAAATCACCGTTGCCCAGGCGGCACCGCGCACTCCCAGGCAGGGGAATCCCATGAGGCCGTAGATCAGGATCGGATCGAGGACGATATTGATGATGTTGGCCAACAACATTGCGAACATCGGCAGAATTGTGTTGCCGGCCCCCTGCAAGGCGCTGTTGCCGATGAACAGCACAAAGATCGTGAAGCACCCGAGGAACGAAATGCCAAGGTAGTTTCGCGCGAGCCGGCTCACGGATTCATCGGCGCCGAGGAGCCGGCAGAGACCGTCGGCAAAGAACCATCCGATCAGTCCGGTCCCCACGCCTATCAGGAGTGCAACCAGGAGCGATTGGCCGGCGGTGTCGGATGCCTCATCCAGCCGCCCGGCACCGACAAAGCGCGAGACCATGGCGACCGTGCCGGTCGCCGCTCCCATGACGACGGGGAACAACAGCATGAGAATCGTCCCACTCATCGCCAGGGCGGCTACCGCACTCGACCCCAGTTTGCCTACCCAGAAGAGATCAACGAGGCTTTGAAAGTTCTGGAGCATGGCGCCGGCAAACATCGGCCCGGCCAGCTTCAGAAGGCAGGTAAAAATATTTCCGGTCGTCAAGTCGTTGGTATTTCGCTGTTGCACGGTGTATTTACAATGAGTACGGTCATTCCAAACTGCGCTGAGTGAAGCGGGAATATTGAGGATTTACGGCGGCAGCGTCAACTACGAAGGCCTTGCCTGACATGCATCGGGATAGAGATTCATCCTATTCGCGATCCATGTCATCAACACTAAAGAATACCATGGCGATGGTTATAGCCAGTCTTGATTGCTCCAGAACTGATACTCGTAAGGCCAATCGTCTTTGCGCAACGTAATCAGTTTCCGGAAGTATTGTTTTTGCAATTCTATTTTCTGGATCTGGTCGGGATATTGTTGCTTTGTCTGAATCGCGGTCACCAGTGCTTTTCCCAGTGCGGTCGCGGCGGCAACATCGGCAGGTTTTAACGGGCTCCTGGCATCCACGCCGCCAACGCACTGTGCGCCCACAGTGTTTCCATAATGTTTCAGGTAGGCCTGAACCTGCGCTCCACCACCGCCGCCGCTGGTCGTCACCACTGCCAGGTATTTACCTATGAGACGCATACAGTGCACAAAATGGCTGGAGCGGTCCAACACCGTTTTCAGTTGGGCTGTGACCTGATTGAGATAAACCGGGGAAGCCAACACCAACCCATCTGCGTTCAGCACGTTAGCCAGAATAGTATTTGCGTCATCGTGAAGCACGCACCCCGGTTTCTGGTGACAGGCTTCGCAGGCCCGGCAGAACTCAATCTGTGCTTCGCTCAAATCCACCATATCCACGTCGGCGCCTTGGGCTCGGGCCGCCTTCAAAACTTCGGCGGCCAACGCCTTAGTTTGGCTATTCTTGCCGCGTGGACTTCCGCAAATTGCCAATATTTTCATCATGCCTCCTACTCCAGCATTTTTACCAGCGCCGCGGCAAATTCACGAGCCGCTTTTGGGCCGCTGGCGGTGAGAAGCTTGCCATCCTGGATGACATCCTGACTAACCACCAGAGCGCCTTGGGCGGCCAGCTGGTTCTGGAAAGATGGAAATCCCGTGACCTTCTTTCCCTTTAATACACCCGCATTGGCAAGCGTAACCGGCGCAATGCAGATGGCCGCCAGTACTTTTCCCTGTTCCACGGCCGTGCGCGCCAGGGCATGAGCGGTCGCATTCGTAAAGAACTCGGCGGCCCCCGGCCCACCGATAAATACTATGGCATCATAATCCTCTGCTTTGCACTCGGCAATTTGTCGGTCGATGGCCACCATTTTGCCGAACACACTAACGGCTTTGCCTTTCCCCGAGCTGGCCACGGTCACGGCGGCCCCGCACTGACGAAGCCGGTTATAGGGCGCGAAAAACTCCTCGTCCCTGAAATCCGCGGCCGCGATCACGATTAACACCTTTTTCCCTTTCAAGTCCGGCATGGTGTTTTCCTTTCCCAATATCGTTCCTGCCCAGACGGCACCCATCATGATGATTATCAACATCCACGACCGCATAACGCTCTCCGTTGTATGAATAATATCACATGATTAATGGATGCAGCAATCCTCATTTCCTGGCTTCAATGAATGCCGAACAGATGTAATTTTCGACGCCGGTTCCCGGATCCCAATCCTTGATGAACGCGCGGCTGGCTTCATTGAGCGCAATGCGTACATCGGTGAAGCCGGCTTCGTGCAACATGGTTTCAAGCGCCTGGACCGTGATACTGCCGGAAATACATGCCGAGAGATGCCTGGCGCCTTCCCAGCGTGTACCTGTGAAGGGTTTGATCTGAACCACGTCCGAAATGGCCAGGTGCCCGCCGGGATGCAGCACCCGGAACGCCTCATTGAAAACTTTTTGCTTCTCCGGGGAGAGATTGATCACGCAATTTGACATAATCACGTCCACGGAATTGTCGGCCACGGGCAGGTGTTCAATCTCACCCAGCCGGAACTCGACATTCTTGTGCTTGCCGATGTTGGCGCGGGCTTTGCGCAGCATTTCCGGCGTCATGTCCACCCCGATCACTTGCCCCGTGGGCCCCACGGCTTGCGCGGCGATAAAGCAATCCATTCCGGCTCCACTACCCAGGTCGAGCACAGTCTCACCCGGCTTCAATAGCGCCATCGCCACGGGATTGCCACAACCGAGCCCCAAGTTGACGTTTTCGGGAAGCGTAGTGAGCTGTTCCTCGCTGTAGCCGAGCCGTTTAGCAATCTCGCGGAGGTCCGCCGGCGGTGCGCCAGCCTCACAACATTTCGATTCGCCGCCGGAGGCACAGCACGGCGCCTGTCCGCCGGTTTCGGCCACGCGGCCGTAGTGTTGCTGGACCATCTGGCGTGTCTTTTCTATGCGCTTTGTATTTTTCTGCATGCGACTATCCTTTGTTCGGGAACCAATGTTGAGTCCGCAGACAAATTTTCACCAGCCACAACATCACCGGCACTTCGATCAGCACGCCCACCACCGTGGCCAGCGCGGCGCCCGACGAAAGCCCGAAGAGCATCGTCGCCGTGGCAATGGCCACCTCGAAATGATTCGAGGCCCCGATCATCGCGGCAGGGGCCGCGTCACGGTAGGGCAACTTCAGCAGTTTGGCCCACCCGTAGCCCAGCCAAAAGATCAGCATGGTCTGAATAAACAGCGGGATGGCAATCCACAGGATCGTCAACGGATTGCCGAGAATCACCTCGCCCTTAAAGCTGAACAGCAGCACCAGCGTGGTCAGCAGGGCAATGATCGTGATGGGTGTGAGCACATGCAGGAACTTTTCCGTGAACCATCGCTCGCCTTTGGCCGCAATGATCCATTTGCGGGATACGTATCCTGCCGCCAGCGGAAAGGCCACATAAATGACGATGGACAACAGCAACGCCTGCCAGGGAACAGGTAGTCGGCCAACTCCCAGCAGAAAACCGCCCAGCACGCCATAGAGCACGAGCATGGATAGGGAGTTAATGGCCACCATGATCAGGGTTAGACCGTCGTTGCCCCGCGCCAGATACCCCCACACCAGCACCATCGCCGTGCAGGGAGCGATCCCGAGAAGAATACAACCGGCAAAGTAACTACGCCACAGCGGGACCTGCAACATCTTGACGCCGTCGTGCAATATCACCGTTCCGGCGCCATGCGTGGCGCCCACGGCCAGGTCGAGTCCGAATGGCATCTTCACCAAGTCGGTTGCCTCCGCACCAATAAGTCCCCTGAACAAGAACCCAAGAAACAGCAGGGCGATGGCATACATGGTGA
>VSJD01000044.1 GCA_008636095.1 Kiritimatiellota bacterium
AAGGTTTGATGGCCCAATTCATAAACAAAGTCAGCCAAACCGGCTTGCCGCTCTTGCCCGCTTTGATCACGGAAGTGAAGTCAATCTTCACCATGATGGGATACATCATGAAAAAGAGACAGATCGCAATCGGGATGGATACCACCGGCGCGCCATTCACATAGACGGACAGTCCATCGAGATACTTTGCCACGCCCGGCGCCACTTTGCCGAGCAAGATGCCCACCACGATGCAGAGCGCCACCCAGACAGTCAAGTAACGCTCAAACACATTCGTCAGTTTCCGCTCGTTGGCGGGGTCAAAAGCGTTGCTCACGATCATGCTCCTTTCTTTTGCTCTCCGAAATGCTCCGGTACTTCCGGCAGGAATTAGCGGTGCAGAGAAATAGAATTTTTAACCGTTTCTTTATCTTTGTCTGATACTTCAGAGTTCTCGATCCCCCTTGCTTCACGCTATCGCCGTCCTGCGCTTCGCCCACAGTAGAAGCGTGGAACTGAACACAACTGTTACACAGCCCGCTTCCTGGAAAATAACGGCAATAATGGGTGTCATCATTCCCATGACCCCCAACGTCAGTCCAATGACGTTGTAGATCATGGAAAAAAAGATATTCAACTTGATTCGACGCATGACTTTTGCCGACATCCACATGAAATCGGCAACCCCCGCGATATCGTCATTCATCAGGGTGACATCGGCCGTTTCGATGGCCACATCCGTGCCGGCGGCGCCCATGGCGATGCCCACATCGGCCAGCGCTAACGCCGGGGCATCGTTAATACCGTCACCTATCATTCCTACAACATGGCCTTCGGCCTGCAGTTTTTTGACGAACGCTTGCTTCTGCTCGGGAAGAAGCTCCGCCTGGAAATCATCAACGCCAATTGCCTTGGCCACCGCTTCCGCAACCCGGGGATGATCGCCGGTCAGCATGGTAATGCGCTCGACCCCCATCGTTTTGAGCAACCGGATGGTTTTAGCAATCTCAGGACGAATCTCATCGGCAATCGCCAGCAAACCAATCGCCTCATTGTTGTGCGCGACGAGGACAGCGGTGCGACCCTGCTCCGACTGTTTTGCGATTTCTCGCTCAACGTGTGAGTCGATAGGCACTCCGGCCTGCTGAAGGAAAATTTGCTTCCCGACTAGAATTTTTGCGGTGTTCCAGCGGGCCTCAACCCCCATACCGGTCGCGCTCTCAAAATGGTCGGGGTCAGGAATATCGAGGTTCCTTTCTTTGCCGGCCGCCAGGATGGAACGTGCCAGGGGGTGCTCGGAATATTTTTCAGCGATGCAGGCCATGCGCAGGATTTCTTCCTCGCTCTTGCCGTTGAAGGCGATGATGCCTTCAACCTTGGGCCGGCCGAAGGTGAAAGTTCCCGTTTTATCCACGAGCAGGTGTTTGATCTTATGGCCCAGTTCCAGGAAGATGCCGCCTTTGATGAGGACTGCCCGGCGCGCCAGATTGGATACACCGGCGGTCACTGCCGTGGGTGTAGCTATGGCGAACGCGCAGGGGCAGGCTACAAGCAGGACGGAAACAGCGACCTTGATATCGCCGGATATGACAAAAGCGATGATTGCCAGCAAAACCACCGCCGGCAGAAACCAGGTGGTAAAACGGTCCGCCATATTCTGAACGGGCGCGCGCGTGCCCTGCGCATCCTGAACCAGGTGCACGATTCTGGCCAGCGTCGTGCCTTCGCCCACCTTTTCCGTGCGAATGTCAAGGCGGCCGGACTCATTAAGTGTCCCGCTAAACACATTGCTTCCCGGGAACTTCTCCACCGGCATGGACTCGCCGGTGATCGGCGCCTGGTTGACACTGCTGGTCCCGGTAATCACCACCCCGTCCACCGGAATCCGCGCCCCGGGTTTCACCACCACAACGTCACCCACGTGAAGTTCGGCAACCGGGACGATGACCTCTGCTCCTTCGCGGCGAACAATCGCCATGCTGGGGGCAAAATCCAGAAGGGCACGGATGCTCTTGCGGGTTTTATCCAGGGTGTATGACTCCAGCGCCCCGGCGGCGGCCATGATGAAGACGATGATGGCGGCGGGCCTGAACTCGCCAATCGCCATGGTGGCGATGAGTGCGACCACTACAAACACGTTGACCGTGATCTTCCGCTTGAAAATATCCTTGAACCCGGCCATGAACCGCTGAAAGCCGCCGAATATGATGGCGACGATGGCAAGCGCCACATTGACAAAAACAGGACCGATGTGCCAGTGCGCGAGAATCCAGCTCGCCAGGGTCAGGACCGCAACCGCAACCGGCACGATGGCCAGGACGGCAAGGTCTTTATATTTCGAAGGATCCGGTCTTTCAAGCCCGCTCATTTTGCGGCATGTCCTGCTTTGAGATCGTCATGGTTCTCCTTGGCTTTCTCATTACCGCTGTCCGGCTGGGAAGAGCCGCAGCAATTTCCGCCGGAACCGCAACACCCGCCGGTCTTGGTCATGGACTCCCATATCGCGGACAGGAAGCCTTTCTTCCGTTTCTGATAATTCACGTTAGTTTCCATTGGCGTATCTCCTTTTTTTATTCCTCAATACGTTGCCAGCAAATAGAATCCTGCGCACACAAGCAGAATGCCGGCGACGATTCGGATCACGGTCTCCGCTTTCTGCATTTTGAGCGCCGCTTTGCCCAACGAAACGCCGAGCAGGATGGCGCCGAGCGGCAGGCTGAACCCCACTCCAAAAGCCGCCATGAGAATCATACCCCAGAGGATTTTTCCCATCAATATGCTGGCGCCGATGACGATGAATATTCCGGGATTGCAGGGTAGCGAACTGGCCGCCACCCCGCCGCCCATCAACAACCCCACCACCACCGTGCCCAGCATCCCATGGACAACGGAACATGTTTCCGACTTCCGAGTGAACTGCGGTAGTTTCACCGGCAGCAACTTGAGTGCGGCCAGTCCCAAGATGACGGCAATGGCGCCCGCAAAGATCTTCCAGTACCTGCCGAGCAACGCCTGGGCGGCCTGGCCCACAAACCCGGCCACAAACCCGAGAATAATCAGCGCCAGCGTGGTGCCGATCATGAACGAAATTGCGGACACGAAAGCGGTGCGCCGGTTCACATCCTGACGCGTGCCCGAATAGGCCACCAGCATGCCCATGGCCGGCAAGGTGCAACAGGCGCTGGCCACGGCGCTCACCAATCCCAGCAGGAACGCCAGCGGCAAGGCGGTCGGCCCCATGCTGGCGGCTTGGAGTGTATCGGTAATCCATTTTAACATGTTCAGCATATCCGTCTCCCAACGCGGGCCATGCTTGCCAAGCGCCACGCATGGCCCGCAACCCAGAATTACCGCCGTCGAGACGTCAGCGGCCACCTTTCCGCCGAAAACGGATCCGCCTATGGCGGAAAGTATTCATCACAAACATTTTTCAAAGGTGGCGGCCGGCGTCCCTGCCGGCCGTCTTTCAGCATAATTTACTTATTTTTTCGGCGGTTTCTTCAGGATCAGACTAATTGCATCCTGCCGGTCCGCAGCCGCCCGATGAAGGCCCGCAACCGCCTCCACTGGATGCGGCAACAAATCCCTGAATGAGTTTCGTTTCGGTAATGTCGCCCGAAACCGGAATCATCCCGCGCCCCTTGACCATTGCGAGCACACACGGCACCGACGTTTGCGCGGCTACCTGTGTATAGTCCGGTGAGTCCGTCTTCAGCGTAAAGAGGCCGATCTTTTGTCCCTGGGCTTCTATCGTCTTCGCCGCGTTGCGCATTTGAGCCAGGGGCGCCTTGATCAGCGGATCGTTTTTACCGGCCAGGAACACAAACACTCCGCCCGTATCGGCGGCCACCGCGTTCAGTTCAGAAAGCGCGCCAATCTCTTTTACGGCAACCGCTACCGGGACGGTGGTCGCATTATCCGTTACGGGTACCGCGTTGGCAACAGGCGTGGGCGCCTGTCCTGCGGTCGGCAAAGCGGCAAAGCCGGATACGGCTTTCTCAGTCGAGGCACTGTTGTTCTTAAGCATCGCCCGCGCCACCAGCACTCCGGCGGCCAGAATTATGATTGCCCCCACGATCCAGCGCACGCGATTAGACGGCCCCGCGGCATGACAACCGCACCCGGGACCGCATGCCGACGCTTCTTGCTTCAGTGCTTCAATGTTGTCGGACGGTTTCTGGTCTTCATTCTTTGTGTTCATCAGTCGTTCCTCCTTATTTTGGCTTTCATACTCCTGTTTCAGGTCTCATTGCCGCACCATGCCGTTGCAGGCGGCGCATCATTCTTAATCAGGGCTTGCAAAAAAGTCGGCGACACAGCTTTTCAATATCCTCCCCGCAAATCCGCTTCAGCTTCTTGCGGTCCTCGACCATCCGGGAAGTTTTGTTCATATCCTTAAACAGCAAAGCAAGCATTTTGCTTACTGAAGGCGTTTCGAACTCCCGAGACAGACGGTAGTACATCCAGCGTCCATCTTTGCGGCTCTCCACCAGGCGCGCGGCGCGCAGGATCGTCAGGTGCTTCGAGACCGTGGATGGCGCCAGATCCAGCAACGCGATGAGCTGACAGACGCACAACTCTCCGCCCTGGAGCGCGCAGAGCGAGCGCAGGCGGTTTTCATCGGCCAGCGCCTTGAGAATGTCCATGATATCGCGCATACACGTCTCCTTCCATTTCTATATGTGGCGAAATATGCACTACACCGGGGAGCCTTGTCAAGCCATGATTCGCATGCATTTGTCAGGGCGCGGGGACCGCGGACTGAAACGTCCGGAAATATAGGAAGTAGTCGCGCTGGGTCAACAGACGCAAACCATGAGATAGGACTGTGGCACTGTCCATCGCGCCCCACTCATCCGTCGGCATTCACCGTCGGTTGCAGGCGCCGCAGGCGGGCAAGTGACTGGATGACCGCTCGGACGGTATGATAACCGCATTTCCATTCGTGGCCCAGGTAATCCCACTTAATGCGGCCGTCCCGTTCCAGCAATGCATACCATTCGCCGACCTCGTGGTTGATCATTTTGTCCCAGACAAACGCAAACACGTCTTCAAACGCATCCCAGTAAGGCTGTTCGCGGAAAAGCTCGACGGCATCCAGAAAGCCGACGAGCACTTCGGCCTGTTGCCAGAATTCCTTCAGCGTTTGCGTGGCCGGGCCGTCATGGGGGCCCTCCACATAGACGCCGCCATACTCCCAATCCACACCAAACTTGATGGCCTGGTCGTTCATAGCTTTGATGATCGGAAGGTAGGGCGCGAGGTCGGCGCCCAGGATTTCCACGGCATGTTTAAGAAGCCAGCAGAGTTCAAGGTTGTGCCCATAATTGGTATTATTCAAGGGGCGGGCGCCGGCATCCGTGTCCCGGTCCGATCCCCAAACGTTGCGAAACAAAATAGCCGGCAAAGGATGGAATTCGGCGTCAAATTGCGCCAAACCGGTGTGGAAGCGCGGGTGGAGCATGCGCGCGGTTAATACCTGAATGATTTCCTCGAGCTTGCGACGATGCGTGGGCGAACCGGTCAGTTCATAGAGCGCGGTAAATGCTTCCATCAAATGCATGTGCACGTCCAATGTCTTGCGATTGCCGCCATCCAGTTCGCCGGGTTTCAACGACCAATTGCGCCGAAACATCTCCCAATAGCCGCCATAGGCCGAATCGGCGGCGCTGCGCTGAATGACATTGAATGTGGCTTCCGCGTATTCCTTGCCCTGCGGATCGCCGGAAGCCAGGGCATATTCAGCCAGGGCATATACCCCGAAACACTGGCCATACATGATCTTGCTGTCATCCTGCACATGACCCTCTCGATCGGTGATCCAATACCAGCCGCCGTATTCACGATCCCAGAAATGACGAATGACAAATAAAACGCCCTGCCGGGCTGCGTCCAGGGCGCGACCATCATCCAAACCGGCGCGGTGGACACTGGAGAGGGTAAAGATATTGCGCAGTTGGCCAACCAGCGTTTTGAGGGTTTTGCCCGTGGGTTGGCCATCGCGGTCGAAATAGGTCAAAAAACCGCCCGGCCCGCGATCCACCACGCGGTCGAGCCAGAAGGGCAACAAGCGTTGCCGGAGGTAAGGATCGAGTTTGGCTATGATCGCATGGACTTTACGTTCGCTGAGTTGGAGTGGTGTGTTGTGGCCGGAACATTGCATGGGAACAGCCTTTCTACGAACGGTTGGCTCGTTTGATTACGGGACTGCCGCCGGGAAGCCGAACACCTTCAGCACCTGGCTCATTTGGGAGTAATCCGGGATGATCAGATCGGCGCCGGCACAAATTAAGCGCGCGCGTTTTTCGCGATTCAGGCCGAAGCGGCGCACTTCATCACTGGCAATACCAACCGTATATCCGCCACGCTTTTGGGTCTCGCGAATTTCAACCGGACCGTCCCCAAAGGTCACCAGATGACCGGCATGTTCCGCCCCGATATCATTCAGGATGCGGTCCAACACAAATTTTTTGGCTTCACGGGCGGCATCGCCGATAGCGCCGTAGATGCGGCCCTCGAAGAGGTCGGCATAGCCCAGCGTAGCGGCTTCGTCCATCACATCCTGAGCATCCGTGCCGCTGGCCAGAAACAACTGAAGACCGGCCCGATACAAAACGCGAAGGAACGCAACGGCGTGTTTCAAGGTGTAATCTTCCACCGCCAGTTCACCCCGCCGGAGCTTGGCAATGCGTTCGCGTACCAGCGCCATCAGATGATCGTTATAGATGGCTTTGTAACCGGCGGCATCGCGAACCTGATCACTCGGCACACAGGCGAACTCACGCACCATCGCCACCAAGCCTTCCATTTGCGTAATCGTCTGAATCCCAGTCGTCTTGTCAATATACTCGCGAACCCGTTGAACCACTTTATGGTAGAGCGTTTCGTCGGCATGCTGGAAGCGATCGCCCAGCACTGCGCGCATCATCATCGGTTCCATGATCTGTTCCCATCCCTGGCGCAGGGTGGAAATCGTCCCGTCGTGATCGAAGATGGCATGGGTAAATCCTCCGGGTTGCGGCAATGCCGTGATAATTTCAATTTCGGTTTGATCCAGGTATTGCGCTTGACGAGGGTCCTCGGCCAATTCGATCCGGTATAAATAATCCGGATCGGTACCGATGGCCATAATTTCCGCCGGCGCGGCAGTGCCGGTCTGAAAAAGCTTCTGGACCGTGACACCGGACACGAAATTGCCCAGCGTGGCGGCCGCGAAAGGGTCATATCCCGCCGCGAGTGCCACGGCTATACCGGCCAGCATGCTGTCGCCGGCGCCAACGGGATCGGTCCGTCCAAGGATCTGGAGTCCCGGCACTTCGCGCAGGCCGGCAGTATCCATCACCATACAGCCTCTTGCGCCGCGCGTTACAAAAACCGGCCGTTGCCAGCGCTGAAATAGCGTTTCTGCGGCCTGCCGTGCTTCCGCATACATAACCAATTCGTCTGGAGCGCGCGGCGTGCCGCAAAGCTTGATTGCTTCGTGGGCATTAAGCTTGCGAACGGCGCCGGTATAGGCGTCGCTGTGATTGCGACTATCGAGTAAAAATATCCGGGCCGCATGACGTGCCATGAGTTTGGCAAGCTGGCCCCGGAAAAATTCCGAGCCATGAATGCCGCTGGCGACCTGTTCGTTGACGATAATCAGATCGACGGCATTCAGACGTTCCTCGAGTAATTCGAGGAGGCGCCGGCCAACCGTCTGATCAAGCCGGTTAAAATTACCGAAATCAATCCGGCTTTCTTCCTGGTTGCCCACATAGGGCTTGGTATAGACGTGCGTATTCCAGTCATCCTTCTGGGTCAACATGCCGTCCACGATGACCGCCCCGGCCTTTAACAAGCGGAGCATTTCCTGGCCAAAGGGATCGTCGCCAATGACGCCAAAGGCATGCACGTCATGGACATTCATCGCCAACAGGTTCATAATCACGTTGCCGGCGCCGCCAAGGGTATAGCGTTGCCGGCGGACCGGTCTGGTCAACAACCCGGTTTCCACCGAGGTTTCCGCAGCCGAGGCATCAATAAACCAGTATGTATCGAGACAGAAGTCGCCGATGACAGCAATCCGCACGCGGCTTACGGCATCCAATATGGCTTTAAGTGGGATCTTGTCCCTGCAGGGTACTTTCATATGTGCCTGTTTCCCTCTTTTATGATCGGCTTATACAGGGTGCGACTGTACCGATTTTGGATCTTCCCAACAATATTTTTCCATGACGATGTCACACCCGAATTTTGCATGATGATTGCGCAAAATTCGAGGCATACATTACACTTCCTTACCAGCCCGTGCAATATTCGCAGTCCTCCCATTATTCGGCTCCGGATATTTTAATGATTACGTCTTTGGGCAAGGCCACGCCGGCGCTCACCTGCATGGCTTTGAACGCGCCGACCGGCACAGCGCAGGCCGCGCAACAGCCCTTGAGACTCTCACGCGCGGTCATCAGGACCACGCCGTCGGATCCCGCACCAATCTCGGCATAGCCATCCACCGGGCCCTTGGCCATCAGGGTTTCCCCGAACTTGAGCGCCTTCTCGCACGCGCTCGCGATCTTGAATGTCACGTTCTGCGAATCGTCGCTCTCGGCGTGGATCCGTGTCTGGAATCCGCAAATGCCGCCATCCACCACTATAAGTGCTTTCATGCCTTCTCCTTCCTTACCTTGCCGTATAAATTAAATACAATCCGCCCAGCAACACCAGCACGCCGCATATTTTCTTCAGGATCACGGCGCCCTGCGACCTCTCGTTCCAGTTCAGGTAATGCTGAACAATTTCGGTGAACGTGCCGGCCAGCACAATCACCGCACAGTGCCCAACGCCATAGAGCAGAAGTAACAGGATTCCATAGGACAGGTTCGTGGCCGCCAGCTTGAACGTCACGGCGAGCATTGGCGCCATGTAGGCAAACGTGCAGGGCCCGAGCGCGATGCCGAACACAAGACCCAGGATAAAAGCCGCCAACAAGCCCTTGCGTTTTAGTCCCACCGTACCAGGGCCATTGATTGGGAACTTGATCGCATCCAACAGATACAGTCCCACCACAAAGAAAATGACCGCCACGGCATAGTTACCCCACCTCCCGACATCACCCAGCATCCGGCCGGCCGCCGCCGTGATCCCTCCAATCACGCCAATCGTAATGAGGATGCCGACGGCAAACAGCGAGGAAATCCAGAACGCTCGGCGCGTCGTGATTTGGCCCTGTTGGTCAATAAATCCGACGATCAGGGGAATGCTGGCCAGGTGACAGGGGCTGAGCAAAATGCTGAGGATACCCCAGATAAACGCGGCGCTGACAGCCACCGCCGGCGTACCTTCAACGGCACGAGTCAAGGCTGTGAATAATTGTTCCATGTTCAACAAATATAGAATCAAGAATACAGAATTATTTTAAGATTTATTATTTTTCATTCTGTATTCTTCATTAATTCAACCCCCAACTCCTTCCACTTTGCCAGGATATCCTCCTTGGAGAAGAATCCCTCGTGCCGGAACAGTTCCTTGCCCGTCGCATCGAAAAAAATCTGCGTAGGGATGACCCGTATGCCATACTTGCGTCCCGGCTCCTGGTCCTGCCACACGTCAATGAACTGCACGTCCATTTTCCCGGCATAGGTTTTCTTTAGGTCATCCAGGATCGGCGCCATCATTTTGCAGGGGATGCACTTTCCGGCGCCCAAGTCCAAGAGGCGCGGCAATGGCTGTTCACTTTTAATTTTAACTGCGGATACAGCCTGCGCTGTTGTGCTGGTCGCGGTTGCCAAGCCGATGGCTGCCGGCACTGCTTTTTCCGGTGGCGCACTGCTGACGCACCCGCACTGACGTGGGTTCTTTGAAAAAAGCACGGCGAACACCGCCACCACCAACCCAATCCAGATCCACTTGCCGCCACCGCAGCCGCAGCCTTGATCTTTCTTCCCGTCATCTTCTGTCATAATGCCCGCTCCTTTCTGTCAGCACCTTAGTAACGGCGCGGCTTTCTGAGCCACCTTGTCAATGTTTTCCGACGTCACCG
>VSJD01000045.1 GCA_008636095.1 Kiritimatiellota bacterium
GTGACTGTCCCTTTTGCAATCCGATGTCTGCCAACGACAGATGCTCGATTTGTTTGAATCCCGCCAGCTCCAGCGTCTTGCGCGCACAATTTATGGGACATCCATCAATCGCCAGGATTTTGGCCGCGCTCTCCGTGGTGGCCATGATCCCGGACACCCTTCCGCCGATTCCGGCCAGGCAGTACATTTTTCCCGCACCGTCCTTCATCAGTTTCCGCGCCGCCTGGTCGGCAATCGCACCCACATCCGAAGATCCTGAGCACGCGAAAATCAGTTTGGGAGCCGTGCCACATGCACACGTTGTTTTCTCGTTCATCGTCGTTTTCCTTGGGTTGACCTCACACGAGGAACTTTTTTATGTCATCCGCGCGCAACACCTTGCCGGCTGATTTTACCTGGCCATCCACGGCAAAAGCAGGAGTAATCATTACGCCGAATTTCATGATGTCCTGGATTTTATCAACTTTTTCCACAACGGCCTCAATGCCTAACTCCTTGACTGCCTGTTCCGCGTTAGCCGTCAAGGCATGACATTTCGGACATCCGGTCCCGAGAATTTGTATTATTTTCATTTTTCCCTTTCTGGTTTTTAGCGCAGCCCGCCCGAGCATCGGTCAGCGAGACGCCGAATTCACTGAGGCAAAAAACAAGCTGCTTTTTCCTTCTCCACGTCCTCTCCGCCTGCGCGGTTAAATATTGATCAATTTCATTTCACCCATGCACCGAAGATCAAGCCCGTGATGGTTGATACTACTACTACCAAAGAAATAAACACGGCGGTTTTTTTAAATCCAATAATCTTATAGATAACCAGCATGCTGGGCAGGGAAAGCACGGGCCCGGCCAGCAGAAGCGCCAAGGCCGGTCCTTTGCCCATGCCAAGCCGCATTAAGGTTTCGGTGATCGGAATTTCGGTCAGGGTGGCGAAATACCACATGGCGCCAATAACCGACGCGACAAGATTGGAAAAAACACTGTTTCCGCCCACGAGGCCGGCCACATATTTTTCTGGCATTAGCGCGCCTATGAATCCGGTAATGAATACGCCGCCAAAGAGAAGTGGCACGATCATCTTGGCAAAATCCCAGGTGGACTGCATCCAATCCTTGATTTCATCGCGCGAGAACCATTTCCACGTCATCAGAAGAACGGCGACACCCATCAGACCGGCCAAATGCCACTTGAAATGGTGGACCGTCATGGTGAAACTCGGCACGGGATTAATGTCGGCGATGTCAGCCTGATTCAGGCGGCGCACTTCAGGTTTTAGTTGCCCCTGCGGATTGTATTCCTGAATATCAAGAGCATCCTTTGTGGTGTAACGGATATTGGCCGTGATGTGGCTTCCTTCATTCATTGAAATTGTAACATCGTTGGTATTGTACCAATCGCTGAAGACCAGGAAAAGAATCATGCCCACGAAAAACAGCACTGTTTTCAAGAGCGACCTTGCGCTCTTTGGCGGCTCCGGCATGGCCATGGCAAGTTCAGCTCGTTTTGTTTCGGAATGTCTGAAAACAGCCGCCATGATAAGACCGATTACAAAGGCAAAACCAATGGAAAAAACCGCCCGCGCAAGGCCAATTTCAAACCCGAGCACACGCGCTGATAGAAAAATTGCCATTACATTAATGGCGGGGCCGGAATACAGGAAAGCACTGGCCGGCCCAAGACCGGCGCCCATGGTATAAATTCCGGCAAACATGGGGAGCACGCTACAGGAGCAGACCGCCAGAATGCATCCGGAAACCGATGCAACGGTATAGGCCAGCAGGCGATTTGATCTTGGACCAAGATAGCGCATGACCGATGCCTGCGAAAGAAACGTGGCAATGGCCCCGGCAATGAACATGGCCGGAACCACGCAGGCGAGCGTATGCTGTCGGGCATACCATTGGAGAAGCCGGAATGCCTCATAAATCGCGTTTGAAACCTTCGGATTGCCCAGTGGTAAAAAATACGCCACAAGAAATATCCCTGCCAGCCAGCCGAATATTTTCCATTCTTTTTTCATTTTTAACGTTCTTGCAATAATATATTTCTGCTGCTGGCATCATTTTTCATAACTTCAACAGCGCATTTGAGAGCTTTGAGAATACAAGGGGCCTTAAGGTGGTAAAAAACCCTCATCCCGTCGCGCCGGTCGGCGATGATCCCCGCCCGCTTGAGAACCGCCAGATGCCGGGAGATGTTGGACTGGTCAATATTCATCAGTGCGTTCAATTCGCGTACACAGCGGTCGCCGCCGGTCAGGGCGTGAACGATCAGCACGCGCGCCGGGTGCGCCAGCGCCTTTAATATTTCAGAACGGATCATGGCTTGGGAATAGTTCATATAGGCGCACTATATGCGCATAAGCACATAAGGTCAACACATATATTTTGCAAGCATCTGCGCGAAATGTGAAAAGTCCAAGTCAGGGCCCGCCGACCTGTCCGCCGGAGCTTGAGCGAAGGGGGATGGTCGGTCGCACGCGGCGTGGCGCCGCGCTTAATCCCCGTAATACTTGTGCACCCAGGGGGTAATGAGGTCTTCTTCCACCTTGATAATGTCAATCTCGCGCTCGGCGTTTTCCGCGGAATCGGAAGCGTGAGCCGCGTTGACCATGACATCGAGCCCGAATTCGCGCCGCACGGAGCCGGGCTGGGCTTTATTCGGGTCGGTGGCGCCGAGCAGGTTGCGGATTTTCTCCACGGCGCCAACTCCGCCATACACCAGGGCCAGGCATTTGCTGGGGCCATCCTTGGTTTTGTCCTGCGGCGCGCAGGTCGGCGGATAACAGCCGGTCATGAATTTGATGATCTGGTTGAACTGTTCGTCGCCAAAAAGCGGCCCCAGTTGTTCTTCAAGCAAATTACGGACGGTGTCCGGAATGGCGATGCCCAACTCCGCTTCCAGGGCTTTCGTGGCCCTTTCGGAAACCGCATGCTTCATTTTCTCGCGCAACACCTGGCGCACTGGCCGATAAAATTCCTCTGCTTGCGCCACGCTCATGCGGTGGACTTTGGCGGCGATGATCCGCAGGCCGGACCGTGACAAAAGGTCAATGATATTACCCGGCTTGGCACTCGGGAATCGAAAGTTGTCCGGCTTGATCAGCACCAGCGTGCGTTGCCAGCCCTTATCGCCGGGACTATTATCCACCGTGGTCTGTAGAAACCCACCGTCGGATGTCGCATGAGCGCTCCAGAGCTTGAGCGCTGCAGCAGTTTCCTCCCGGCTTGATCCGATCAGCACCGCAGGCTCGAAATAATTAACCTGCTTATTTTCATCCACCACGTAGTCGCCAAAAGTGTCCCGAATGGTCTCGCCGCCGCCCATGGTCACAGGCCCGGCCATATCCCTGACTTTCTGAATGGCATCTTCGCCTTCCAGCAGGATCATCAGCACCCGCCGGCTGCGGCCAGTAACGGGGTCGGGAGCATAGGAGCAAAGCACGTAATCGGCCAGGAGCCGGCGGATGGGGGGGGGAAAGCTTTTATCTTTGTCCACCATAGACGCGTAGGTTTCGATCAGTTCCTTCCCCGGGGAAAACATCCGGGCCGCCACCAGGTCCAACCCGGTGCGGCTCATAAACCGCCCAATGACACCCCCCGTCCGCGACTTAGCAATCGTATATGGATTAATCAGAACAAAAGCAAGTTCGGAAGCCATAATGAATCTCCCCCCTGGAAAAAGTGATCCGTAATCAGTGATTAGTAATCAGTAATCGGTTAGTGATTATCGGCAACCAACACCAATAAGGTAAAATTTACCATATTGGCTCCTGGCCCGGCAAGGACGAAAACAACCCGATTGCCGCCGGTGGTTGACTGGTGTAGATTGAAAGCCATGACTCTGCCACCCAAAGCCGCCCGCAAACAAGCCGAACTGGCCGTGCCCCTGATCCGGCAACTGGAAGAAGCGGTGAGCCAGGGACACCCGGCCGACCAGACCTTGCGCCGCTATTACCGGGAACATGCGGAATTTGGCTCTCGCGACCGGCGTTTTTTTTCCGCGCTGGTTTTTTCCTGGTTTCGCTGGCGTGGCTGGTTGGCGCCGTTGGAACCGGCACGGTGTGCTTTTGCCTACCTGTTGGATGCCATGGAACCCCATCCAACGGCGACGCTCCTGGCCAAACAGGGCGGATTTAGCCGCTTAAACCCGCAACCCGCCGGTGTCATGACCGTGGAGGAAAAGGCGAAGCATGCGGGCCATTGGCTCGGGACGCCGCCACCCGCAATCGAGCAGTTGGTGCCTGCCTGGCTGCCCGCCCAGTTGTGCGTTCCCAATGATACGGAACCAGGTACACATCGTCGGCAATGTATCAAGGCGTTCCAGATCCGGCCGTCAACCTGGATTCGAGTCGAACGCGATGCCCGGGAACGGGTATCCGCCTCGCTGGCACGTCATGCGATCCCGGCGGCCGCTCATCCGCAGATTGCCGGCGCGATCCGTTTGCGGGGCTCACCCGACCTGGAACGCCTGTCCACGGAAGTCCCTTTCGAAATCCAGGACTTGGCATCCCAATGTGTCGGCTGGATCTGCGCACCCGCGCGCGGGGAACACTGGTGGGATGTCTGCGCCGGCGCCGGGGGCAAGAGTCTGCACCTGGCAGATCTCATGGAACAGCAGGGCACGATTCTGGCCACGGATGTTCGCGCCGGTAGTCTGGACGCATTGCGGCAACGCGCCCAAGGCCGGCGCCGGAACATGATTGCGTGTTGTGCCTGGGACGGGACCCGGAATCCCGGGCCCCGGGATCCCGGAATCCCGGGTCACGCACCGGGCCAGTGCTTTGACGGTGTCTTGATTGACGCGCCTTGTTCGGGCATTGGCACGTGGGCACGCAATCCCGATGCCCGCTGGCGCACCACGGAACGCGACATCGCCCAGCGGCGGATCGTTCAGGAACAGCTCCTGCTGGCCGGCGCCGATAAAGTGCGGCGCGGCGGCCGCCTGGTTTATGCCGTATGCACCTTGACGGAGGCAGAGACCCAATCGGTGATTACCAGATTCCTCGGCGCGCGATTGGATTTTCAACTGGAGCCAACGCCGCATCCCCTGACCGGCCGGTCGGCACCGGGACAGGTCTGGATCTGGCCGTGGGAAGCCGACAGCAACGGCATGTTCATCGCCCGGATGCAACGCACCGCAGCACCCTAACGCGGGCTAACGCCCCCCAGACAAAAAAACCTCACCACAGAGACCACGCCAGAGGCGTGGCGGGCACGGAGCTTGCCCCGCAAGGCGGGGGCACAGAGAAATTTCTCCCTGGTCGCCTCTGGCGCCGCCGTAGGCGGGTAAACCTCACGTGTTCTCTTCCGACCAATCGTTGCGTGCAGTTCTGCGTTTCATAACCAGGAACAAAGAACGGCAAACAAGGAACGTTAAAGTTAATCCCTCCCCGCGACCACATCGCTGACTACGCGATTGAGCGCGGCCATCCCGTTTTTGCGGGCAAAGCGATTGACCACCAGTTCCCGGGCTTTGGTAGCCATAGTCGCACCCAAGTCAGCATCAATAAGTAACAGGCGAATGCATTTCAACATTTGTCCGGGCGTATCCGCCAGCAAAAGCGTTTCGCCGCCCCCGGAGGGAATACCTTCTGCGCCCAGCGAGGTTGAAACCACCGGCACGCCACTGGCCATGGCTTCCAGAATTTTAGCGCGAAACCCGGAACCGATGCGGATCGGGCAGATAAACACCTTGGCCCTGGCCAGGTAAGGCCGGATGTCCTTGACTTCGCCGGTGACCACAATCTGCGGGTCGCGCCGCGCCAAGTCCCGGATTGACGACGTAACGCCCCGTCCAACGATATAAAACTTGAGTTGTGGGTGCGTTTTTTTCAGTTGCGGCCAGACCGTGCGTACAAACCAATGAACGGCATCCCGGTTGGATTCGTTAAAATAATAGCCGACAAAGATCAGGCTCTCTTCCCGTTCAACCACCGGGGCCGACGAATAATAATTCACATCCACGCCGTGCGGCACCACGGTGACACGGAGATTGGGCGCATAGTTCAGCAGGACATACCGCTCCTGGGGTGTAAGCACCAGCACGTGATCCACATTGCGGTACATGGCAAATTCGTACTGTTGAACCTGGTTGAACCCGATCCGTTTCATCAGCCACGCGGGCGACCAGCGATGGAAGCGAATGGTCGTCGCAAAGGCTTTCGTACAGCATTCGTGACAGGAAATGATGCGGCGCACCGCGGGCAGATACGGATTGCGATACAGATACTGCCCCATGGCAGAGAACTCGGCAATGACCACGTGAACGTGGGCGCGTTCCACCATCGCACCCACGCGACGGCGCATGGCCCAGGAGCGCATCTCGCGAAACGGCGAAGGTATGGTGGAAAATAATTGGTTGGCCAACCGTTTGAGTGGCGCCTCCGCCTGCGGCGCCGGAAGCAGTTCGAGCTCCGTCACCAGCGCACGAATCCCTGCCACGTAGGGTTCATCTTCCGGGCGCATGAATGAAAGCAGGCTCACCTGATGGCCGCACTCCACCAGGTAGCGGATGCGATTATAAATGATGATGGACCCGCTGATACCCAAGGGGTGCGGCAGTAATTTTGTCAAAAAAAGAATTTTCATCCGGACTTTCTGCCTGAGAGCAACATATCATAGCACGCGCCATCCGTCTTCCGTCTACAGTCTATCCAATGATATTTAAACTTTTTTGCCCACGAAACACGGGCATGAGCACGAAAATATAATTCATGCCAAAAACGATTTCGTTTATTTTGTTTTGGTTGAATTTAGTAGAGTTTTTACTTCTTTTCCGGCGATTCAATTTTACCAAGGTCAACTTGCGCCTCTTCCCAGAAAAGCGTATCCTCCACTGGTTTATTGTCAATTTCCCAGAAGTGGTTCATCACATCTTCCTTAATGACTCCGGCTTGAGTGGACTTGACCAGATATGCTTTGAAATCTGGTAGTTCCATAGCGCAGTCGGCGGCCAGTTCTGTGGCATGACCGATTAAAGCGCAAACCGCACTGGCGGTCGCTGGGTCTAAATTCGCGTGAGAAAAGTTGAAAGTGCAGACGACCAGATGCCCCTTTGCGACTTTCAAACTGAACAGATAGGAAAAATTGCGCAACGTATCGTCCGGCAGGAAATCCTTAATACCGTGGATCAACCCTTTCATGCGATCGCGTACGGGTTTATCCACGCCCCAGATCAACTCGTTGACCCGGCATGGAAAATGATCAAGATTTATTTTATATCCGCCTTCGACCAGATAGTAATAATTCAGGTCGAAATAGCGACCTGATCCCATCGCCTGCTGAAAGAAATCTGCAGTTACGATTCCACCCAGATTGTTGCCACGGTCCCATATGCACGGCTTGAAACGATCCAGCGCGCCAGGCAAATAATACTGATTGGCCTTCCTGTCGCGGTGATAATTGAGAATTACGGTTTTACCCGCTTCAAGATCGTAAAGGACGGAATCCTCGAAGACGTCGGTAAAGACCACGCTCCGGTCAAACCGGGCGTCTGAACCGGCGCAACGTAAAAAGTCTTCCAATTCCTTTTCGACAATTCTCATTTCCGGTCTTACCGGCAGAGTCGCCATCGGAAATACCCAGAACGGCCATTGATTACGCCACTGCCGATGATAATTGCTCAATTCCGCTGCCAGCGTATATGCCGTCGGACGTCCGTCCTGGCATTCCATCTGCAGTTTTATTTTAACCAGCATCGCAAGCCCTTCAACCGGCGTGAATTTTTTACCGGAATATACCAGTTCCCCTGGTTTTCCGGCGGGGGCAAGATACAGCTTAAGGATACAGCCGTCGGAGTCTAATGGATAATAATTCGATAGATAAATGCCGATGCCAAATTCCTCCCGGCTGGCAAAATTTTCTTTTGGGAAATCGGCAAGTATTACCCGGTCGGAATTGAAATTACGGAACCATTCGGCGTCGATGAATTTATCATTGTCAAAGCAGTCGACAATTCCGTTCTTATTTTCGTATTTCAGGCAATCCGAAAACTGCAACATTTCATAACCACAGAGTTTACTGGCAAGGCGCAAGCGTTCAAGATAGGTTTTCATGCCTATCTTTTTGAAATGCTGCGAAGCCAGAATGTAATCCGGCATTTTCGTTTCCAGCTTCTTGGCGGCAATCAAAGCCGGCAGTTCGGTCATATAGCGCGGTTTTTTAATATGATTTTTTTCCAGATATTCGAGGCCGACCTTCTGACAGAACATATCAAACTCCCTGTTTAACACGGCGTAGTCGGGGACATCGATATAATGAACGCACTCGTGCGCCATGACCGGACGGATCGGATTGAGAGCGCGCCGGACGCTTATTACACCATGTGAAAATTCTTTTCGTTCCGACAGCGGACAACGATGCATCGATCCATTCATTTCCCAGCAGAAATCTTGGTTGAACATTTCCTGATGACGCTTAAACGGGAAATAATAGGCGATATGCTGGGTGAAAATATCCGCGCTCGTCCGGTCAAACTCGCCCCAGCCGGCATTATCCATGATCAGTTTGTGCGGCGCCAGCCCCCGACCGATCCGGTACATTTCATGAATCTCCGGCATACTTCCGGAATTGTGCATTTCATTCCCGAGACAGAAAATGGCCAGCGACGGATGATTGCGGAATCTGACAATGGTATCGCGCCATTTGTCCACATTCATGACAATTTTCTTCTTAAGACCTTTGTCGTCAAATTCATAATTATATCCCACTTCGATATGCACGAAAAGCCCGAGTTCGTCCGCTTGGTTGATAAATTCTTCGTCCGGAATCGTACTATGGAACCGCACCAGGTTGAATCCGTATTTCTTGGCCTGAAGAATGTTCTTTCGATAAAACTCTCGGTTCGATGCCCCGGTAAGATTCGGATGATCATGGGCGACAATCCCGCGGATGTATCCCCGGAAATAAAAAAACGCACCGTTGACGAGAACTCTATCTGAACTGGTAGTGATATCATTATAACCGAAACGGAGCGTTTCCCTTCCCGCCTTCAGAAAATAAAGAACAGGACGCTCCGGCGTCCACATGGACAGCCGACTGGCATCAAGCACAATAACAACCTCGCCGGTTGTAGTGGCGGTTTGATTGATGACCGGAGCAACGATGATATTACTGTCCGAATCAATAATCGCTAGATTTTCCGACGGATGGGGAAGGTAAACCGTAACGGTTGCTTGAGCGGTATTGCTTCTTATAAAAATATTGTTCATTTACAAAATAATCAGCTGTTGACGACTTCGTTTCTTGGCGCACTCATTTCGCCCGTGTTTCGTGAGCTAGTGTAGTGTTTCATAAATACATTGACTTTTGGCCGAAGGTTTTCCGCGCACCGGCCAGGCGCGCATGCGACGGGCATACCCAAAGGCCTGTCCTCGCATGCGCAACACCGCCGGGCGCGGAAAGCGTTCGGTCCCTTGGGGATGCGGCGGCGAATCCGGCGGGGCTGCGTTCCACGAGGCGGAACATACCTTCGGGTATGCTCACGCCTCGTGCGCCTTGCTCCGCCGGTTCGGCGCCGCACCAAAAGTCAACGTATTTATGAAACACTACACTAGATCGTTCAAAACAAATTGCACCGTCCGTCTATAGTCTTTCCGATCAATGATTGCAAAACCACCGGAATTTGCAAGAATCTCTGTTCCATGAACGACCAGTCCGATACCATTGCCGCCATCGCTACCGCACCGGGCGAAGCCGGGATCGCCATTATCCGTATTTCAGGAGTAGAAAGCCTGACGGTAGCTGACCGCATTTTTTATCATGCCGGAGAGCCACCATCGCGGAGGCCGCCGGGAGCCTTTATGCGTGGCTTTGTCAAATCTGGAGAGCATGTTCTTGATGAAGCTCTTTTGCTCGTCATGCGCGCCCCGCACAGTTACACGCGCGAAGATGTGGTGGAAATTCAATGCCATGGGGGCTTTGTTTCCGCACGGCGTATTCTGCAGACGATATTAGCCTCAGGCGTGCGCCTGGCCGAGCCGGGCGAATTTACGAAACGGGCATTTTTAAACGGACGTATTGACTTGGTCCAGGCCGAGGCGGTTCTCGACTTGATTCGGGCGCAATCGGACCGGAGCGCCACGGCAGCCGTGGAACAGCTCGAAGGAAACTTAAGTGCTTCGTTTAACGATGTTTACGATAATATAGTCCGCGTATGCGCCGATCTTGAAGCAGCGCTGGATTTTTCAGAGGATGACGCGCCTCCAGCGCTTATCCCCGAGGTAACCGCGCAAGTACATCAGATCCTGGAGCAAATTCACTGCATGCTGGAAACCTGGGAAGAAGGGCATTTACTGCGCGAGGGCGCATTAGTCGTCATATCAGGCCGGCCGAATGTCGGTAAATCCACCTTACTTAATGCGTTACTTGGCAGAAACCGGGCCATTGTATCACCCATGCCAGGAACGACCCGCGACACCCTCGAGGAGACGATTATCCTGAAAGGGATTCCTATTCGGCTTGTAGACACCGCCGGGTTACGAACCGCAACCTGCACTATCGAACAGGAAGGCATCAGGCGCGCTAGAAGTCATATGCAGAAAGCAGACCTCCACCTATATATTATAGATGCCTCTAAGCCTTTGGATAGTGAAGACGGTTCCCATCTAAAATCATTAAGTACCGAGAAATCCATTGTCATTATTAACAAGACTGATTTGGGCATGCTTATCCAGGAAAAAGATATAGCTGGATTTATCAATATAAAAGCACAACTTAATACTGGTAAAGGACTTAAAGAAATACAACACCAAATAATCGAGCAATTAGGGCTCACTTATTCCGGACAGCCACACGCCGTAATTGCCGAGCGTCATAAAAAAATTCTTCAAAAATCTTATACGGACATAAAGGAAGCATTAAAAATTCTGGCATCAGGACATGATGAATCCATTGTCCTGGCAATTTCCCATTTAAGATTTGCCATTGAATCCTTAGGGCAGATTACTGGCAAAATTTATCATTCCGAATTATTGAATTCCATTTTTTCTAGATTTTGTATTGGAAAATAACTGAAATCAGGTTTTTTACCACGGATATCACGGATTACAGGCATGTGGTCTGTCAAGTTGTTTGAGTAAGAATTATTAATGTTTTTTCTTCAAACTCTTTCAGA
>VSJD01000199.1 GCA_008636095.1 Kiritimatiellota bacterium
CGGCCAGACGATCCGGGTGCGTGGTCTTCCAATCCGGGGCGGGAGAGATCTGCCAACTGTTATAGGGGAAAGACCGGATAACCTTGAATCCCTTCGGGCGCAACGCATCGGTGACCCGGTTATGTCCCCCGTAGATTTCCCCGATGCCAGAGTCCCACACGTTCTGCACAAGGGCCTCGCTGGTTGCGACATTGAACATGTCGGAATAGTAGCATGGGATGATACGGCTCTCCTTCGGCTGCTTTTTCAACAGAGCCGGCAACGGTACGAGCGCTACCTCGGCGGGAAGCTCCGCCACATAACCGCCTGCGGCGACAAATCCGAAACGCAACAGGCCGGGCTTCAGTGGTGCCCCCTTATGCTTGACCAGCAGGGCCAAACGAGGGAACGCCTTTGTCGACGTCACATTCTCGCATTTTGCGAGCATTTCGAATTCGTATTCAGTACCAGCCTCAACTGGCACGGGTTCGCCGACCCACAGCGCATCCTGGCCCTTCTCATTCTGTTCCGTGCCCACCAGCTTGCAGGCGCGTGTCTTCTGCCCGTCACGCTCCACCTCTATGACATGCCCGGAACGATGCGCCTTCTCCTGCCACCAAGGCTCCTCGAATGTGCCCATCGCGAACAGGTTCTCCTTGGCGCCCTTCTTGCGGCCAACCAAGTTGTTGAACCACGCCATGAACCGGTTCTCCTTGGCGACCTTCTTGCGGACGGCCAGGTTGTCGAACCACGCCGTGCCAAGTGTGCCGCGATCCTGCCACTTGATAAGGAGCAAGCTTGCGAAACGCGCATTGCGGGGCGCCGTCAGCGTACCTTTGACAAGGCGCCAGTCCAATGTGCCGGCCACATCGATGGCTGGAACGTACCCGATGGTGCCATTCGCGTCTTTCCAGCAGATGCTCAACTCTATGCCACCCTGGAAGGGGTTTTCCACCCCGATCTCCACACTGCGGCGCTCGCCCGCCACGGTGTCTTTGAGCACCTGCCCCGCTACGCCCGCCACCTCGTCCACCGACACGACCTGCAGCGCGGCCGGCATGTCCAGGCGGATACGGTAGTCATTCAGCGGCACCCCACCGGGAATTTCGAGAAGCGGATAGAATATCTGCGCCGTGCCCTCGGGCAGTGTGAAGTCCGGCATTCCGGGCCAGTTGCGCGGCGCTTCCTTGGCAACGTAGATGATACGGCGCAACGTCACCTCTTTGTTCGTAGCATTGCCAACCCAGAACCCGTCGCCGGATGGACCAACGGCGGACCACGCCTTCAGATCGGTCGCCGGAGCCGCAAAAGACGCTTCGAACCCGCCCCGGGCCCGCCAGCCTGAGAATGATTCACCGTCAACTCCCGGCACATGTGCCTTCACCCATGGCTGGGGGCCCGTCGCACGGCAATGCAAGGCGATCACGTTGACTCCGCTCTCCAGTGCCAGAGATTCCGTAGTTGTCCCGCCCGTCGGCACAGTCCCCACTTGTTTGCCGCGCAGAAAGACCTGGACCTCGCAGTCGTGCGCTTCGATCCGGTGGGGGACTTGTGCGATGGACCCGCCGATATCCTCCCACAGGGTTGTGAGAACCTCTTTGCCATTTGCCAGCAATGTCAACCGCGCAAAACCCGCCGAAGTGCTGGCCACCAATTCGATCTTCTCCGGCTTTCCGGCGATACCGCTCGAGCTCTTCCGGCCGGCAACGGCAGTCTTGTCCCCGGATCGCGTCTCCAGGCGGACCTCCAAGCTGGGCGCGCCTTTAACCGCCTCGATGGTCAAGCTTGCGCAAGCACGCCCGAGAGGATTGCGCGAAACCAAAATCTCGCTCATAGCGGGCAAAATACCCGTGAAAACGAGACCACCGAACTTCTCCGGTACGTGGAATTCGCCCTGGACGCCGCATAGACTGCTGTTCTCGGATTCGGGCTTTTCCTCGCGGCACACGTTGAAACGCCAGCGTGCACCCTCGACCGGAGGTGTCGCCGACAGAGCTTTAAAGGGAATAGCGATCTCCACGGTCCAAGCGCCGTTCCCGATCTTGGCGGCGGCGCGCCAGTCGGTGTTCCATGAGGCGTCGGTCCCCCTGCCGTCGTAGAGAGTCCCGGCGGCGTTGACGGCAAAATGGTAATACCCCTTGGCCGGATCGGGCGAGAGGAAGATCTCCACGCAGTCGTCGCCCCACACACTTCCATCGCGGTTCTTTTCCGTTGCCTTGACCAAGTGCGCCTTCTGCACCGCGGGCTCAAGCGCCTTCTCCTGGCACGTGATGCCGATGTAAAGTGCCTGGTCGTCCCAAACAATGGAGCTGACCGTCTGTTGCGTTGCAAGGCGGTTCTGCTCAGTCAGGCGGAAGTTGGAGAGCTTGGACGCTTGGCGCCAACAAGGATCGCTCAGGTCGCCATCAATCGTTGGCGGCGCGAGCGTACGTGCCGCGGGCGCCAGGAATTGTGACTGGGCACACACCTCGCCGCGGACCAGTAAAGAAACCATCAAGGCAACAACGGCGCCGGCCTGGATCAACTGTGTGGTTCGCATCGCTTGCCCTCCGTGTAAAATTATCGAGACGCATACATTTGAAAAATAGAATGTATGAAATCGGAACGGGGTACAAGTACAAAACGCCGTATTTTTGCGATTGAAATGGGCTTGCCCGAGTAATGCCGTTACGATAGTCTCGGGCCGGTCTCAAAAACCGTGGCGACAACGCAAACCTCAATAAGGAGATGGTATGTCTACGCGACACAAACGCACAATAAAAGCGATGATTATCATATCATGCGCGGCATGGCTGGCGATGACAACGCTGGTATTCGCCCAGCAGTGGAGCGAGGGGTTTGAAACGGGGCTGGGGTCGGCGAAGACCTACTTGCCGGCGGATGGCACAACGCTGGCGATCGGCACTAATCATCCGGCCGAGGGCAAGCAGTATATCCGCGCCGTTCTGCCGGGGAAGCAGGCCCTGGAGGGCCTGAACGTGACCGCAACCGGCCTGAGCGGCGGGCGCGTGGCTAAGGTGACCGCCAAGGTTCGCGGCAAAGGCGAGCTCTGGCTGAGTCTGATCTCCCTCAACGGCTGGCTGCACACGTCGGAGTCCTCGGCGGCATTGAGCGATCAGTGGCAGGAGGTCTCCATCGGCAAGACACTGCTTAAAGACGATACTTCGCTGGGCATCCACTTCCTCAGCCTCAAGAACGCACAACCCGGGGCAGTGTTCGAGGTGGACGATATTCAGGTTAAACTGGCGCCGCCGCCACAGGTCTACGACACGGACGTTGGCCCGTGGCGGCTCGAGGCGGAGGATTTCCCTATGCTACCGATCTACGTGATGAACGCCCTGGAGGCATCGGGTGGCAAGGCACTGCAAACGGTGAATCCCTATCTGGCCATGATGGACTTGCCCTTTCCGCGCACCAGTAAGCCGGTGACCGTGTACCTGCGTGTGAAGCCGGCCTCGATAAAAGAGAAATGGCATATCGAAACCAGGCAGAGCGGCGTGAACGAATACATAAGCGTCGTCCAGCCGAAAAAAGCCGGGGCATGGCAGTGGCTGGCCTTTCCGCCGCTTACGGCGGGCGAAGTCGGCGATTCCTTCACCGTCTGCTGTCTGGGAGACCCGAACGTGGCCGGTCCGGTGTTCCTGGATCAGGTCGTCCTGAGCACGAGGGAGAACCTTACGCCGGATGAACTGGCGGCGGCGCAGCCGTGGTGCGCACAGCGCCCCCTAACGGTCGTGGCGCGGACCACCGCGCCGCCGATACTCGACGGCCGAGGCGACGATCCCTGCTGGCGGAATGCTGTGGCTTGCACGAGTTTCCTCGGCATGATGGATCTGAAATCCGCTGCGGCCGACACGAGTGTGCGTCTGTGCTACGATGACACCAACCTGTACCTGCTTTTCGTCTGTCAGGAACCGATCCTGAATGTGGCGCAACAGAAGCGGGGTGAGTTTGTGGCCAAGATCACCGACCGCGATAGCGAAGTCTACGCGGATGACTCGGTGGCCGTCCTCCTGGACCCGGCCAACATGGGCAAGCAGGTCTTCGAATTCTTTGTCAACGCGCTGGGGACTATCGCCGACGCGCGCTGTCCGGGTCCAAATCTATGGGAGACGCGCAACACCAATTGGAACTCCGGCGCCCAGGCCAAGGGCAACATTGGCGAGGATGTCTGGACGGTGGAGATGGCCATCCCATTCGCGGACCTGGGTGGCGCGCCGAAGGCGGGCGATACCTGGCAGACGTGTCTGGGGCGGCTGGCCAAGGCCCGCAAGGAAACGACCTCTTGGAACCCATCCCGTGGGGGCTTTCACGATCCCTATCAACTCGGCGCGCTCGTCTTTGGAGGCGCCGCTCCAGGTGTTGCGCTCACGATGCCTGCCTCGTTGCAACCGGGGAAGAACAAGCTCACGGCCTCCCTCTCGCCCCTGGCGGGACGCCCGATGGGAGTGTTCCTGTGTTCAGCAACAGGCGTTGCGTCGGCCAGAGAACGGAGCCGGACTTACAGTTTTACGGACTTGGGCGACAAGCCCCTGGACTTTTCGCAGACCTTCAACCTGCGCCAGGAGGGTGAATTACTGGTTGAGTACGGGGTGCTGGATGCGGCGACGCTGCAGCCCTTGTACCTGACCCCCATTCTACCCCGGGTGGTGAAGTCCTCGGTCGTCCATGTCAAGCTGGCCTGTGACGGCCCGTATGAGTTGTACCTGAATGACGAGGTTATCAGCCGCGGGGCGCAGGCGAAGGGTGAGGCCATCTCCGCCTCGCTTCGGAAGGGCGCGAACGTTTTCGCTCTCAAGCTGGAGAAGGGAACGGCGGCGGTCGCGGTGGAGGCGCCCGGTAGCCGTTTCACGGCGGAGAGTTGGAAGGTCTCCGCCGCGGATACGAATAACGCGACGCTGGCCGACCTCGACGATCGCGCCTGGCCCCTGGCCAAGAAGACCGGGGATCACCCGCAACTGGGTCCCGTCGTCGGCGAGGCGGATAAAGCCATCGTTTTACGGCGTACGTTACTGTGGGAGAAGACCCGCATCTGGCCGACTCCGGAGCCGGCGTACTACCTGGCGCGCGGGAGTGCCCAGCACATCATTGTCATTACCGATGGACTGCCAGGCAAGAAACTGGAGGGCTGGACTACCTACATCGCCACGCCGCTGGACTTCGAAGTTATCGGCAGCAGCGGCTTCTACGGTAAAAACCCCGACCAGCCGAAGTTCATCTGCACGCAGTTGGGGACACAGCAGGTCAATGGCAGTGAGATGCGCGTGGCCAAGGTGACCGCCGATAAACCAGTGCTGTCCGGGCGCCACTACATCATGTCACTCTTCGAGGCCTTCGTTCGTTACCGGGAGGAGGCCGGAGAGCCCAAGAGTACGGAGGCCGTGTTCCTCTACTGGAACGAGGCCAATAGCGGGAATGTCAGTGAGCCGCCACAGAGCTTCAAAGTGTGCCTGTTACCGAAGCTCGCGGGCCGGCAGCCAAAGCAGTTGACCTTCCAGCTCTGGGGCGGTTGGTTAGGAAACATGGATGACCTGGCTATGCGTGAGGAGATACTCAAGTGCGCCCAGGCCGCCGGGTTCAATGACATCGTGGACCACGACCGCTGGACGAGCGACACCGGACACAAGTATGGCTTGCCGTTGACTCTCTCCATCAACTTCGCTTCATGGGGGATGAATCTGGCCCCTTATCTCAAGGAGCACCCCGACGAGCGCCTCATCACCTTCGCGAGCAAGACCAACGATACGTTTCTGTGCATGACACTCCTGCTTGGCGGAAGCTGGCCGGCGGTAGAGCTGGCCCTGAAGAAGCGCATGGACGAGGTCCTCCCGGGTACGGTTGACATTGATTATGAATACGGACCCTATGACGGACCGCACTCATGTTATTGTCCCCGGTGCTTGGCCGCCTTTCGCGAATTCGCCAAACTGGCCCCGGAGGTCACGCTGGATCCACAGGTCATTAAGGAGAAATATGGGGTTCAGTGGACGGACTTCATGGCCCGTCGTGTGGCGCAGATGTTCGCCAAGTTCAAAGCGACCGTGAACGGCATGGAGGTTAAACGAGCTGCGCCAAGCATCTCTCATGAGCAATGGCCGCAATGGGCAAGTCGTGTTGTGCGGAGTATAAAAAATTTTTTCGCGGGTAAAAATGAGCTGACATGCCAGACAACAGTCCCAAGAACTCTATTCAGCGTCTACAGCGGCTACCAGACCCCGGACAACCCCGAAAGGTATGGCATAAACTGGCAGTACATCGGCGACTTGCAGGCCTGCGACCGCGCCGGCGCCGGCTATGGCTCGCCGGAGGCGGACATCGCGCGGACAGTCGAGGCCCTTAAAGGTATCCCCCTGCTTCCTGGCCTCCTATTGGTCCCTTACAATACCGCGTCTACCATCCCCGTGACCCCGCTGACCCGGGCTGGAGTGTTGCGCCTATTGCTGGCCGGCAATGGCGGGGTGCTGGCCTACGAACGGAATAGCTTTGACGGGCGCTCATGGTATGCGATCGACGAGGTGTCCCGCCTGGCGGCGGCCTTCGAGGAGGTCTTCCTTAAGAGTAAGCGCTCCGCCCTGACGGGCTTCAACATCACGCAGGCGCAGGTTATCAGCGAGGGCCGTACTACGCTGGTCTGTGTGATGAACCTGGACGGCAAGGCGGTCGAACACGCGATCAAACTGCCGGCTGAGGCCGGCGCGGGTGAGGAATTTTACAGCGGTAAAAAGGTGACCGCTGGAGAGCAGGTGACCTGCAGTCTGGAGTCCGGCGGCGCGGCGGTCTATGTCCTGCGGCGGTGACCGCGCGAGGGGGCGACCGGAAGAAGTTCATTCCCAGTGGAAGGGTCGCGCTGACCTTAGCGCGGCTCCCCTGCATGGCGCGGAAAGACGGGAAGGCACGCTGCCCGAGTGCAGGCGGTCTGCTTCCGGCGCCAACGACGACGTAAATTGTTGGAGATTAATCAAGAAAGACAAGGAGTGAGCGTTATAATCAAAAGATTCAACGATGGCAGGGACTGGTTTTTCGAAAAGCGATTTGGCCTTTTCGTGCACTGGGGGCTTTATGCCTTGCACGGCTGGCACGAGCAGGAGCAGTTTCGCAAAGCTATGCCGCGGAAAGAATATTCCGTCCTCAAGGATCAATTCAATCCGGTGAAATTCAATCCGGACGAATGGCTTGATCTGGCGGAACGGGTGGGTATACAATATATTTGTTTCACGGCGAAACATATCGACGGCTTCTGCATGTGGGACACGGCCCGGACTGATTACAGGATCACGGACACACCCTACGGTCGGGATGTTTTCAGCATGCTGGCGGATGCCTGCCACCGGAGGAATTTCCCGCTCTGCATTTACTATTCTGTGCCCGACATGCATTGCCGGTATTATCCCAACCAAGGGCGTTCCTATGAACTGCCGGAGCCCGAGGCGGGTGACGAACCGGATATCGCGAAATACATTGAATATGTCAAGGAGCAGGTTCGTGAATTGTGCTCGAATTACGGAAAAATCCACGGTTTCTGGTGGGATGGCAACCAAGGGACTTTAAAACACCGTGATGCTTCGGTAAATAGTCTCATCCGCGCATTACAACCCGGGATCGTCATCAACAACCGCGGTTTTGATGAAGGCGATTTTTCCACGCCTGAAAGGGAAGCTTCATATGACCGGGAAACGCAGAAACAGGCCGCGTACGAACAACCCACGGAAGCTTGCGAGTCGATCGGCCGGGAAAGCTGGGGCTTCCGAAGTAACGAAGATTATCATTCCCTGGCGTACCTTTCCCGTAGTATAGCCAAGCATCTGGCTAAAGGCGGCAACTACCTGTTGAATGTCGGGCCAAAAGCGGACGGCACGTTTCCTGATCAAGCCATCAATATTCTCGGAGCTCTCGGGAAATGGTATCATGGCGTCAAGGAGGCGTTGGTCAACGCCATGCCCGCGCCAGGCACGGTCAATGATCCCGGCCTGCTGGTCACAAAAAGGGATAATCTTCTTTATATACATCTCTGCTTGAAACCCGATTGTTCCGGCGTGAGTCTTCGTCCGCTTGAGATTCTTCCCGACAAGGCGATCGTGTTGAACAACGGGGGAAAAATCGCCGCTGAAATAGAAATGATGCCGGCGCATTACAACGAGTGCGCGAGGGGTCTCCATCTCTTCAATATTCCCGTGGACGAGCTTGCCAATGAAGCCATAGTTTTGAAATTGGAGTTTCAGTCCACGGGAAGCAAATGTTTGAACATTGACACCACCGCTTTGCGCGCCCGTTAGTACATTGAGGTATAGGGTTGAATTTTGGTTAAAAACGGAAAAAGGGGAGTAATATGCAAAGGTTAGTTTATGTTCCTAACGGCAGTGAACGCAAGGGGCGGATTTTTTATGTCGCCCAGCGGTCATTTCCCATGGGATGGGAAAGCCACAGACAGAGTGGAAGCATGCGAAACCAGATATTTAACTGGTGTTGTTTACTTGCCGGAGCGGCTTGACCTTGAGGGAGTGTCACAAGCATGCCGATGCGGCATGGTTTACAGAATCGTCAAGGAGCTGAAAGAGAATGAAAAACAAAGTGCTTAGCGATGCCAGAATGAATGTGTTGGACCTTCCCGATGTCTGTGGCGATGGCGTGCATGATGATACGGCGGGATTGCAGGCGGCGCTGGACAGCGGAGCCGGAATCATCCACCTGCCAACGCCGCCATCGCATTACCTCATCAGCCGGACTCTGGTCATGCATTCGGGACAGGCGTTGCTGGCCGACCGCAACGCCGTCATCCGCCTGGCTGATCATGCCCATGCCCACATGCTGACCAACGCCGACCACGGCACGCTCAGCCGGGGAATCACCGTGCGGGGCGGCATCTGGGACGGGAACAATACGCACCAGACCTGCGAGTATCACGAGACGCGCAACTGCCTCGTGCCGTACAACCCGGCGCGCTATCTCGGCGTACTGCTGCAATTCAACAACGTCGAGGATCTGCACATCTCGGGTCTGACCCTGAAGAACCCCGAGACCTTCGGCATCCAAATGGGTAACATCCGGCGCTTCACGGTCGAGGATATCACCTTCGACTACAACAAGTTGCGCGACTGCATGGACGGCGTGCATTTGCACGGCAACTGCCACCAGGGACGCATCGCCAACCTCAAGGGCGACACAAACGACGATATGGTGGCCCTCAACGCCGATGACGGTTGGATGTACGAGATGAGCCGTGGGTCGATCACCGACATTCAGGTGGACGGCCTCTGGTGCGACCGGGGGTATACCGCCGTACGCCTGCTGTCGGAGGGCTCGCCAATCCGGCGGGTGCGAATTTCCAACGTGTTCGGCACCTTCAGCCGCTACGTCACCGACATGGGCCCGTATAACGTCCATCCGGGCGAGCCGAGCGAGATCAGCGACATCGTCTTCGACGGCATTTTCTGCGCCAAGACGCCCAATCTCGATCCCGCTCTGTTGGAATACGCCCGTACCTTGCCACTATTCCGGATCACCCCGAAGACCTTGATCCGGAACTTGCACATCAATAACCTCATCCGGACCGAGACCGTCGCAAACGTTGCGCCCTGCGTGGTGGTCTGCGAGGGAGCGCGAGTCGAGCACCTGGGCATTTCCCAGGCCAGTGTCGTCAACCTGGCCGCCTCGCCCCTGGATTTCCTGCATAACCAGGGCAGCATTGAGAGTCTGAATCTGGCTAACATACATTGCCGTGCCGTGGGCGGCGCACCGCGTGGCATGTTGGTGCGTAATGACGGAAACATTGCGTTCCAGCAGTTCAGCAACATCACGGTGCATAACCTTGCCGGCCCCACTGGTGACGGTTCACTGCGGGCGGACGGACAGGCCGGGCGGTTGTAAGCCGAGCATGATCTCGTGGAAGCGTCCTCCGATCCCGCCACCTGGCAATTTGAATTCAGGAAGGGGAACTCACGGTGACGATAGGAATCCTGCGGCAACATGATCTGCTGTACGAGCGCGCGCCGATGTGCTGGCTGGACGGTCTTCCTCTGGCTAA